>CAZAFS010000155.1:0-6932 GCA_964484165.1 uncultured Opitutaceae bacterium
GAATCTCCTGTCCTAGCCGCTAGACGATGAGGGCGTGGAAGGGTCGGAATTTTGGCCCGCCCGGCGGAATCTCAAGGAAAAACGGTAGCGGGTCAATTTGCCTGAGTTGCGCGGCAACTGCAGGTCGGGGTTTATCGTTTATCCCCGACAGAGGGCCGTCGTGGGCTGCGGTGTCGGGCATGAAGCCCGATCTACACAAACCGAGTCAAGCCCGGGCCTCAGTCGTTGACGTCGTACAACTCCTCGGGCCTGAAGAAGCGCGCCAGCTCGATCCGGGCGTTTTCCTCGGTGTCGGAGGCGTGCACCACGTTCACGGTCGCGTCGGCGCCGAAATCGCCGCGGATCGTCCCCTTGGGCGCCTTGCGCGAATCGGTCGGCCCCAGCAGGTCGCGCACCCGCTGCACCACGTTGTCGCCGCGCAGGGCCATCGCGACCACCGGCCGCGAGGCCATGAACTTCTCGAGCTGCGGATAAAAGGGCCGGTCCGCCACGTGGGCGTAATGGGCGCGCAGAACCGCCGGCGTCAGCCGGAGCATCTTGCAGCCCGCGATGGTGAAACCTTCCCGCTCGAAGCGGTCGAGCACGTTGCCCACGTGCCGAGCGGCCAGGCAGTCGGGTTTGAAGAGGATGAGCGTCTGCTGCATGGAGGCGGTCACCATAGCAGCCGCATGCGCCTTGGGAAGCCCGGAAGTGGGCCGACGAGCATACCGCATCGATGTCGGGGTCCGGGCTGGCGTTGGTTGTAGCCGGGGTCGCTGACCCCGGATGCCGGCCTCACCGAGGCCGGCTGCAATGGCCACTCGGCTTCACTTTTGATGGGCGCCCGCGGCACTCCGCTCCGGTCAATTCCGCCTCCAGGCGGACGATCACTTCGCCGGCGCGGCGAGGACGATCTGGATCGCCGCGACATTCGCCGCGGCCACCGCGACGGGCGGGCGACCCGCCGAATGGAACGTGGCGTAAACGACGCCGAGCAGATTGTCGTTGCTCACCACCGTGCTGTCCGGCGCCTCGTTGCTGTAGCCCTGCACCCGCCAGCCGCCGTCGACCCGCCCGACGACGCGGTGCGCCACCTTCTCGCCAAAACGGTTCACGTAGATCGCGATCATGCCGACGTGCATCCGGGCCGCATCGATCTTCTTCATCACGATCACGGACTCGTCGCTGAAGAACGGCAGCATCGACCGGCCGGAAATCTGCGCCACGCTCAGGTCGGGACGCTGTGCGGCCACCGCCATGGCATCGACCACCGCCGCGTTATACATCTCGCGTGACACGGGCTGCTCGCGGGCCGCCGCGCCCAGCGCCGCCAACGCGGCACTCGCCGTGAGGATCCAAGCTACGGTCGTACCAAATTTCATGCGGCCAGTGTAGCCGCCGCCGCGTTTCTCCGGTACTCGGCCCCTCCCTCAGCGCCCGGTTCTTGACACCTTACTTACATCGGGAGACTGGCCCGGTCCGGCGGGCCTTTCCCCCCGGATTCGTAGAGGGAACCCCCCAGACGCACCGAGAGTGAACTTATCACCGCCCATGGCGGACCATCGAAGGCAAGTCATCCTGTGCCCGTTTCCGCTCGGAAACGAGCGCGCGGCGTTCCCTTCCCCACTGGGAGAATGCGATGGCTGCGTCAGGTCTGCGGCCGCCCCATCGGGGCGGCTCCCGTCACGTTCCCAGCCCGCGGCCAACCGCCTGCCGCAGAGCCTCTTCCAGCTCGGCGTGTTCGAACGCGAACCCCGCGTCCCGCAGCCGGCACGGCTCGGCGCGCGCGCTGGCCAGCAACGCCTCATCCGCCATCTTTCCAAACAGCGCCCGCAGCATCACTGCCGGCAGCGGCATCACCGCCGGCCGGCTGAGCACCCGCGCCAGCATGGCGGCGAACGCGGCGTTGCGCACCGCGCCGGGCGCCACCGCGTTCACCGGCCCGCCCCGCTGCCGGTCGTCCAGCGCCCAGCGGATCACGGACAGGAGATCCTCGAGCGCAATCCAGCTCACCCATTGCCGGCCGTCACCGAAATGGCCACCCACCCCGGCGCGAAAGGCCGGCAGCATCCGGGTGAGCACGCCGCCGTCGCGGCCCAACACCATACCCAGGCGCAGGATCACCGTGCGCACCCCGACCGACTCGGCGACGATCGCTTCGTCCTCCCAGGCGCGACACAGGTCGGCCAGGAAGCCCTCGCCGGGACCGCTGGCTTCCGTGAGTACCTCCTCGCCCCGGTTGCCGTAGAAGCCGACCGCCGACGCGCTGACGAAGGTGCGGGGATGATGATTCATGTGCGCCATCACGGCCACCAGCGTGCGGGTGCTTTCGAGCCGGCTGCGCCGAATCTCCGCTTGGCGCTCCGCCGTCCAGCGCCCGGCGCCCAGGTTCGCGCCGGCCAGATTCACGAACGCCTCCACGCCCTCCAGCCGGTCCCACTGCTCCACTTCGCACGACGCCGGGTGCCAGGCGACTTCATCCAGCCGCTCCGCCGGCCGCCGCACCAGCCGCACGACCTGGCCACCCTCAGCCTCCAGCCGCCGCACCAACGCGCGTCCGACAAACCCCGAGGCTCCGGCGACGGCCACCTTCATGCGACCACGATGACAGGCGCCACGCTTTTTCCAAGCCGCGACGCAGGCCGGTGGTGGGACTCATGCAGTAGGACCATGTTCTTGTTCGCAAGCACTCAGACCATTCAGTGATTGATGTAGGAGCCTGCTTGCAGGCGATTTCCTCTCTGCAATCGCGAGCAAGCTCGCTCCTACAACTGCACGCGTGTCCCGCTCAGCCTCGACGTCTTCGGCCCGCTCGTAGCCATCCAGCGCCGGGTCGCGCGCCCCGGCGTGATCAGCGATCGGCCGCGGGTAGTTCACACCGAGCTTCACGCCGGCGCGGGTTTCATGGGGCGAAGGAACGCGGACCGGGCGCGCGCACCGACCCGGCCGGGCTCCAGCCAGCCTACGCCGAGGCTACGGCTCGGCCTGTGGAAGGAGCGCAGCCACGCCGTAACTCGCAGGGCGAAGGCGGGCTGGAGTGCTTCGTCGCAAGGCTCCTCGCAATGACCTGCCGGCTCACCACCCGCAGGCCGCCTGGTCCCGGCGCCTTCGGATCTGCTCGCAGGCGTCCAGCGCCGCGGCCCGGCCGTCGTCAGATCGTCTCCAAATACAGCTGTTCGTAGGCCGCCGCCGCCTTCTTCCAGCTGAAGTCGCGCGTCATGCCGCGCTTGATCACCTCGAGCATGAGGTCCTTCTGCGCGAAAAGCTGCATCGCCCGGCCGAGGGCGCCGGTCAATCCGGCCGCGGACGGCGGGAAGATGATGCCCGTGCCGGCCTCCGGGTTTTCCGCGAGGTCGGTCACGGTGTCGACGAAGCCGCCGACGCGCGTGACCACCGGGATGGTGCCATAGGCCTGGCTGTACATCTGGTTCAATCCGCACGGTTCGAAGAGCGACGGCATGAGGAAGAAATCCGCCCCCGCCTCGATCAGATGGCTCATCTCCTCGTCCTGCCGCGCGCTGAGCACGATCTTCTTCGGGTGGGCCCGGGCCAGCTCGGCGAGCGCCGCCTCAAATCGCTTCTCGCCGGTGCCGAGCACGACCAGCCGGCAGTCCTGCTGGACGAAGAAGTCCTGCGCCGCGAGCAGGAAGTCCAGGCCCTTCTGCTCGGTCAGGCGCGAAACCATGCCAAAGATCGGCCCCTTGAACGCATCTTCCCAGCCACACTTCCGGAGGAGCGTGGACCGGCAGAAGGGTTTGCCCGAGAGGTCGTGCGCGGCGTAGCGGGCGGGCAGCATCCGGTCCTTGGCGGGATTCCACACCTGGGTGTCGATGCCGTTGACCAGCCCGACGAGATCCTCGGCCCGCGTGCCCACCACGCCCTCGAGGCCGCAACCGAACTCGGGCGTCTGGATCTCCTTGGCGTATTGCGGGCTCACCGTCGTCACGCGGTCCGAGAACAGGATGCCGCCCTTCAGCAGGTTGATCTGGCCGTAATATTCCAGGCCGTCGATGCCGAGGAGTTCGTCCGGCAGGTTGGTCAGCGCGAACGAGCGCATGGGAAAGATGCCCTGAAACGCGATATTGTGGATCGTGAACACCGTTTTCATCGCGAGGGCGACACCGCTGCGGCGCTCCTCAAACCGCAGGAGGAGCGGCAGGAGCGCGGCCTCCCAGTCATGGCCGTGCACGACATCCGCGCGGATTTCCGCGATGCGCATGGTCTCGACGATGGCCTTGCAGAAGAACAGGAAGCGGGCGTCGTTGTCGTCGTAATCGCGCTCGCCGTTGCCGTAGGGCTGGCGGCGATCGAAAAACTCCTCGCGGCCGACCAGATAAACCGTGAGGCCCTTCTTCACCGGCAGCACCCGCACGTCGCCGGCGTAGAACCGGTCGCCCATCTCCACCCGGAGCCCCAGGCGCTGCTGGGCCCGCGCGAGGTCCTTGTGCTCCAGCGCGGTGCGGTAGGCCGGCACAAAAACCGCCACGTCGTGGCCGTTGTCGGCGAGCGTGGAGGTAAGTGAACCAATGGCATCAGCCAGCCCCCCCGTTTTCACGTAGGGGTAGAGTTCGCTGGCTGCGTGAACAATCTTCATGCCGGATTTCTATTCGCGGCGCCGGTGCCAAGCCAGCCGAAAGGAGCGCCCGTCCGCCGCCGGGCATCCGCATCACCCGTGCAATAAATCGTTTGCGGCAGCATCCCCACGGCGCCATGTTGTCCGGTCCGTCGTCGACCTTGACTTTGCACCTGTCCGCCATTGCTCTGGGCCATCGTGCGGTGATCCTGTCGAATCCGTCGAAGCGATCGCCGCCGCCCAACGCAGTGAAGGAGATTGGTGATCCGGATGGATTGCCGCGTCATCCCGCTGAGCCGGGACTCCTCACCATGAATACCCAACCTTCCGCCCCCCTTTTCCGCCATGCCTCTTCGTGACCGCCTGCTCGGCCTGCTCCGCGCCGCCAACTACGCGCCACTCGACGAACCCGGGATCGCCCGGGCGCTCGGGCTCGCGCGCAAGGAGCGCACCGCGCTCCCCTTCACCGTGCGCCAGCTGCTCGCCGCCGGCGAGATCGTCCGCATCAAGCAGGACCGCCTGTGCCTGCCGAGCGACGCCGACCTCGTCACCGGCCGCATCCAGTTCCGCCAGGGCGGCTCCGCCTACGTCCTCCCCGAGCGGCGCCCCGGCGAACCGGAGCCGGCCGACGTGCAGATCACCGCCGAGGACACCGGCGTGGCCATGCACGGCGACCGCGTCGTCGTGCGCCTGCTCGACGCCCTGACCCGCCCGCGCGGGGCGCGCGGCGTGGGCGGCGGCGAGCCGACCGGCCGGGTCATCCGCATCCTCGAGCGCGGCCGCGAGACGCTCACCGGCAATCTCCAGCGCACCAAGCTGTTTTTCTACGTCGTGCCCGACGATCCGCGTTTCCTGCACGACGTTTATGTGCCTGATCCGGCCAAGACCGCGCTGCGGCCGGTGCCCGCCGTCGGCGACAAGGTCGTGGTCAAGCTGCGCGCCTGGACGCAGCGGCACGTCAACCCCGAGGGCGAGATCGTCGCGCGCCTCGGCCGCACCCATGAGCCCCGCGCCGAGCTGGCCGCGATCTTCCACAAGTACAACCTGGCGCGGGAATTTCCCGACGAGGTGGTCCGGGAGGCGGCCGCGCTGCCGGCGCGCGTCGGCGCGGCCGAACTCGGCGGCCGGCGGGACTACCGGACCGTGCCCACGTTCACCATCGACCCGGACGACGCCAAGGATTTCGACGACGCGCTGTCGGTCGAGACATTGCCCAACGGCGACCTGCAGGTGGGCGTCCACATCGCCGACGTCAGCCACTACGTGCGGCCCGGCACCGCGCTCGACCGCGAGGCGCAGCAGCGCGGCAACTCCACCTACCTGGTCGGCACGGTCGTGCCGATGCTGCCGGAAAAGCTCTCCAACGGCCTGTGCAGCCTCGTCGAGGGCGAGGACCGCCTGACCAAGGCGGTGCTGCTCACCTTTCACAAGGGCCGCCTGACCGGGACCGATTTCGCCAACACCGTCATCCGCAGCCGCAAGCGCCTCACCTACCGCCAGGCCTACGCATTCCTCAAGGAGGACAACCTGGACAAGATCCGCCGGCTGCCGCTGCCGCCCGCCCACCAGACCGGTGCCACCGGGCGGGCCCTGAGCGCGCTGTCGCGCGACGAGCTCGCCGACCTGCAGCACTGGATCCGCCAGCTCTGGGACCTGGCCAGCCGCCTGCGCCGCGAGCGCATGCGCGCCGGCAGCCTCGACCTCGACATGCCCGAGGTGAAGATCTTCGTCGACGAACAGGGCTATGCCGACCGCGTCGAGCGCATCGAGCAGGATGAGAGCCACCAGTTGATCGAAGAGTTCATGCTCGCCGCCAATGAGGCCATCGCCCGGGTCACGCGCCTGCATCACCTTCCGTCGCTCTACCGGGTGCATGACGACCCCGACGAGGAGAAGCTGCAGGAGTACCGTCAGCTCCTCGCCACTTTCGGCGTCACCGTGGGCGACCTCACCCGGCGCGAGGAAATCACGCGCCTCCTCCTGTTGCTCCGCAGCCATCCGCAGGGCTACACGCTGCGCACGCAGCTGCTGCGCAGCCTGCGCAAGGCCTGCTATCGCGCCACGTTCGACGGGCACTACGGGCTGGCGAAAAAGGACTACACCCACTTCACCTCGCCCATCCGCCGGTACGCCGACCTCGTGGTGCACCGGGTGTTCGACCATTTTCTGGTCAAGCATCTCGGCCAGGCGCCGGCCCCGGGGCGCGCCCAGCCGGCCGGCTTCACCCCCGCCCGCATGGAAAGCCTGGCCGCGCACCTCAGCCTCACCGAAACCAACAGCATGGAGGCCGAGCGCGAGTCGCAAAAGGTGAAGCTGCTCGAGTTCTTCGAGCGCGAGCTGACGAAGAAGAAAAAGACCGTCTTCGCCGCCGTCATCACCG
>CAZAFS010000156.1:0-6928 GCA_964484165.1 uncultured Opitutaceae bacterium
CGCCATGAAGACCGAGCAGGAGATGCTCAAGTACCGCAATTTCGGCAAGAAGTCGCTCAACGAAATCAAGGAGAAGCTCGAGGCCCTCGGCCTGTCGCTCGGCATGAAGTTCGACGAGCGCCTCCTCGACACCAAGAAGGAAGTCTGACCGTCGCGCGTTGCGCGACGGAAGTACCAAGTTTCAAGTATCAAGTTACCAAGCAATCTCCAAGCGGACGGTAATGGTCTTGTGACTTGTTACTTGTTACTTGGAACTTCAGATCCATGCGTCATCTCAAACATCGCCACTCCCTCGGCGTCACCCGCGAGCATCGCGCGGCCATGCTGTCCAACCTGGCGGCCGCCCTCATCCGCCACGGCCGCATCGAGACCACGCTCAAGAAGGCCCAGACCCTGCGCCCCTTCATCGAGAAGATCATCACCAAGGCCAAGCGCGCCGCGGTGGCGGCGGAGAAGAAGGACGCCATCCATCTGCGCCGCACCGCGCTGCGCAAGGTGCGCGACGAGGACGCCATCACGCTCCTGTTCAACGAAAAGGCGGCCCAGTTCGCGAAGCGCCCCGGCGGCTACACGCGCATCTACAAGCTCGCCCCGCGCCGGGTGAGCGACGCCGCCGAGATGGCCCTGATCGAGTTCGTCGCGGCCGACGACCCCGGCTACAAAAAGCAGCCTCGCGGCAAGCGCGGCGCCGGCCGGAAGGCGAACAAGCCTGAGGCCGCGCCCGCCGCGGAAAAGGCTCCCGCCGTGGCCGCCCCCGCGGACGCGCCGGCGCCGAAGGCGGAAGACGAGAAGAAGGCCTGACGCGACGCGGAGATTTTCCTGCAACCCGCCGGACAGCGAAAGCCGCCGGCGGGTTCGCTTTTGGAACGCTTTCCCATTTCGGGCGACAAAGCAGTGATCGAAAAGCGGGTGGAATCTGGTATCATTTCCGCTGTCATACCAGTGTCCTGTGTATTTCGGACTTCAGTCATCGCGAGGTGCGCGAAGTGCGCCGTGGCGATCCAGCCCCTCGACCGGGCTCGGGGCCCTGAGCTTGCCTAAGGACTGGATGGCTTCGTCGCTGCGCTCCTCGCCATGACAGTCTAGATTTCAAAGGCCGCTGGTATCAGTCGTTCCCGCCATGGATCTCACGCTCGGTGCCGTCGTCTACTGCCTGCTGGTCCTCGTGTTTTTCTTCGGGGTGTGGATCTACTTCGACCGCCGCGATCACGCGCTCTTTGAGGCCGAACGGCGCAAGGTGACGTTTCACTGCCTTCGCTGCGATCACCTCTACACGGTGAAGACGGGCACCGAAACCGCCGCCTGCCCGCGGTGCGGCCACCCCAACGTCCGCCTGAAATTCTGAAGCGCGCGGCAAACCACCCCGGGCGCCGGCCGTGGATCAGGGGGATTAGGACGTCGTCATCGCACCGCTTGCGGCGGCGTCTGCGCCTTTATTCGATGTTGCGTCGCCGCAAGGCTTCCTTTCATAACTCCCCATGGCACAGACGATCGCCGTCCTCGATTTTGGCTCGCAGTACACCCAGGTGATTGCGCGCCGCATCCGGGAGTGCCAGGTCTACTCGAAGATCTACCACTTCACGACGCCCGCGGCGCAGTTGCGACAGGAGGGCGTCATCGGCATCATCCTTTCGGGCGGACCGAGCAGCGTCCTGACCCGCGGCGCCCCGCGGCCCGACCGACGCATCTTCGAACTGGGCGTGCCCGTGCTCGGCATCTGCTACGGCATCCAGCTCTTCGGGCACCTGCTCGGCGGCCGGACGGCGAAAAGCGACCACCGCGAATACGGCCACGGCACGCTGACGATCCGGAAGCCCGGCCGGCTGTTCGCCGGACTGCCGCGCAAGCTCCGCGTCTGGAATTCACACGGCGACCGGGTGATGAAACTCCCGCCGGGGTTCCGGGCCATCGGCGTCACGGAGAACTCGCCCTTCGCCGCGATCGAAGACCGCGCGCGCGGGTTCTACGGCATCCAGTTCCATCCCGAGGTATTTCACACCGAGCGCGGCCTCGACGTCATCCGCAACTTTCTCGTCGGCGTTTGCGGCGCGCGGCAGGACTGGTCGATGAAGAATTTCATCGCGCACGCCGTGCAGGAGATCCGGACCACCGTCGGCCGGGGCCGCGTCATCCTCGGCCTCAGTGGCGGGGTGGATTCCTCGGTGGCCGCGACCCTCCTGCACAAGGCCGTCGGCCGCCAGCTGACCTGCGTGTTTGTCGACAACGGGCTGCTGCGCCTGGGCGAGCGCAAGATCGTCATCGATCTCTACAAGCGGCATTTTCACATCGACCTGCGCGTGGCCGACGCCGCGACGCTCTTCCTCCGCCGCCTCCGGGGCGTGGCGGATCCGGAGGCCAAGCGCAAGATCATCGGCCGGACCTTCATCGAGGTGTTCGAGAAGTCGCTGCAGTCGATCGGCCAGGCGGACTTTCTGGCGCAGGGCACGCTTTACCCCGACGTCATCGAGAGCATTGCCATCGGCAACAATCCGGCCGCGCTCATCAAGAGCCATCACAACGTGGGCGGCCTGCCCGCGCGCATGAGGCTCCGGTTGATCGAGCCGCTGCGCGAACTGTTCAAGGACGAGGTGCGCGCCGTCGGCGCCCGCCTGGGCCTGCCGCGCGCGGTCGTGTGGCGGCAGCCGTTTCCCGGCCCCGGCCTGGGCGTGCGCGTGCTCGGCGCCATCACCCCCGACCGGCTGGAGGTGCTCCGCCGGGCCGACGCCATCCTGCAGGAGGAGATGCTGGAGTCCGGCTGGTACTGGAAGGTCTGGCAGTCCTTCTGCGTGTTTTTGCCGGTGAAGTCGGTCGGCGTCGTGGGCGACGAGCGCAACTACGCCTGGGTGATCGCCGTGCGCGTCGTCCAGAGCATCGACGCCATGACCGCCGACTGGACGCGCCTGCCCTACGACCTGCTGCAGCGCATTTCGAGCCGCATCACCAACGAGGTGCGCGGGGTCAGCCGGGTGGTCTTTGACGTCAGCTCCAAACCGCCCGCTACCATCGAGTGGGAGTAAAGTTTTTCCCGTTGCGAACCTTGGCGCGGTGGACAAGTCTTACCGGGTTACCCCAAGCACCATGTTTCATCTCCAACCGGCGGCATTGGCTCGTATCCTGGGCGCGGCGGCGGGCATCGCGGTCGGGACCGCCGGCCGGGCGCAGACCGCCGACCAGATCATTGCCAAGGCCCGGGCCTATCTCGGCGGCGATGCCGCGCTCACCGCCGTCCAGTCGGTGCACTTCGTTGGGACCATGGAGACCCAGGAAATGACCGCGGACGGTCTCAAGCCGGCCAAATTCGCCATCGAGATCATCTTCCAGAAGCCCTACCAGCAGCGCATCACGAAGACCTCGGCCACCATCATTGAAACCACCGGTCTGGACGACCTCGAGGCCTGGCAGCGCATCGACGACGTCACCAACCCGAGCCGCTGGCGGCTTTCCCTGCTGGCCCCGGAGCTGGTCAAGAAGCTGCGCGCCAACACGTGGGAAAACCTGAATTTTTTCAAGGGCATTGAGCGGCGGGGCGGCCGGGTGGAGGTTCTGGGCCCGGCCACGGTCGATGGCGTCGCGACGGTGAAAGCCGCCTTCATCCACGGCCTCGGCATCGTGTTCAACCGCTATTTCGACCTGGCCACCGGCCGGCTGGTGGTGACGGAGACGGAGCAGGGCGGGCGCATCAAGGAGGAGGGCGAGATCATGGTCAACGGCCTGCGCTTTCCGCGGAGCGTGACGACCGCCACCAAGGTCACCGATGCGAAGAACCAGGTGATCGACAACGCGGTCGTCATCACCTTCGACAGGATCACGCTCAACGAGGCGTTTCCCGACAGCTACTTCGATGTGCCGGCGTTGAGCCGGCCGAGGGCTGCACCGGCGCCCGCCGCGCCGGCCCCGGCCCACTGAGCGGCGCACCGCCTGCCGGGCGATGCCCGCGACCCCGCCGCGCTGGCGGGAGCCCCGCCAAACACTTTGACGCAGGGCGGGGGACCGCATAGCGCTTTTCCTTTGATGCGTACGCTTCGTTACGGATCCCGCGATTTCCACACCCAACTGGCCGCCTTCTGCCGGACGGCGGCGCCGGCCCGCGAGATGCGGGAAGCCGTGGCCGCCATCCTCGCCGACGTTCGCGAGCACGGCGATGCGGCCGTTGTGCGCCAGGCCGCGCGGATCGACGGCGCGCGGCTCACGCCGTCGCGGTTTCGCATCAAGCCGGCGGAGCTGGCGGCGGCGGCAAAGGCGCTGGCGCCCCGCGACCGCATCGCGATCGAGGTCGCGCGGGCCAATGTCGCCGCCTACAACCGGCAGACGGTTCCCCGCGCCTGGATGGGACGCAACCTGCACGGCGGCCGGGTGGGGGAGAAGTACGATCCGATCCACCGGGTCGGGATCAACATTCCCGGCGGACAGGCGCCGCTGGTTTCCACGGTGGTGATGACGGTCACCCTGGCCCGGATCGCCGGCGTGCCGGAGATCGCCGTGTTCACGCCGTGCAACCGGGAGGGGCGCGTGGCCGGGGGCCTGCTGGCCGCCCTGCACCTGTGCGGGGTCACCGAGGCCTACCGCATCGGCGGCGTCTATGGCGTCGGCGCGATGGCGTACGGCACGGCGACGATCCCGGCGGTGGACAAGATCTTCGGCCCGAGCAACGCCTGGGTGTGCGAGGCCATGCGGCAGGTTTTTGGCGTCACGGGCGTGGCCGGCCTGCCCGGCCCGAGTGAGCTGATGGTCATCGCCGATGGCGCCGCCCGGCCGGATTACGCCGCCGCCGACCTGCTGGCTCAGGCCGAGCACGGCTCGGGCAAGGAAAGAATCTATCTGGTCACCACCTTGCCGCGGATCCGCGCGGCCGTCACCGCCGCCTGCCGGGCGCAACTGGCGGCGCTGCCGCGCCGCGCGGCGGTTCGCCGCGTGCTGGCCGACGGCTTCCTGTCCGTCGAGGTGCCGACGCTCGACCAGGCGGCCGCGGTGGCCAACTACGTCGCCCCGGAGCATCTCGAACTGCTCGTCGCCGAGCGCGCGGCGGCACGGCTCGTCGGCCGGATCACGACCGCCGGCGCCATCATGATCGGCAACCGCACGCCCACGGTGCTGGGCGACTTCATCGCCGGTCCCAGCCACGTGCTGCCCACCGGACGCAGCGGCCGTTTCCTCAGCGGACTGCGCGTCGTCGATTTCATGCGCCGCACCAGCCTGGTGACCTACGGCCGGGCCGGCGTGCGCCGCGCGGCGGCGGTGGTCGCCGCCTTTGCCGACATGGAGCGACTCGAAGCCCACGGGCGTTCCCTGGAGATCCGCAGTCGGTAGGAAGCCCGCGGGCGGGCGATCCTCGACCTCGCAAACCTCTCGGCCTTTGGGCAGACCCATTTCCGTGAGCAACTCGCGCAACTCCCAATCCGACATCCGGAAGCTGGCGCTGCCCCACGTGGCGGCGCTGCAGGCTTACACGCCCGGCCTCCAGCCCGGCGAAGCGGGCTGGATCAAGCTCAACACCAACGAAAATCCCTACCCACCGAGTCCGCGGGTCGCCGAGGCGCTGCGCCGCGAAATCGGCGCCGATGGCGCCTCGCTCCGGCTGTATCCGGATCCCACGAGTGCGCGGCTGCGCGAGGCCGCCGCGCGCCTGCACGGGCTGGGGGCGGACCACGTTTTTGTCGGCAATGGCGCGGATGACGTGCTCAACCTGCTCATCCGCTGTTTCTGCGCGCCGGAGGCCCCGGCCGGTTTCACGCTGCCGAGCTATTCGCTCTACCCAGTGCTCGTGGGCATCCAGGGCGGGCGCGCCCTCACGCTGGATTTCGACCGGTCGATGCGGCTGCCGGTGGACGCCATCGCCGCGTCGGCGGCGAGCCTCTTCCTCCTGACCTCGCCGAACGCGCCGACGGGCGTGGGCTTCCGCACCGCCGACATCGAGGCGATCCTGCGGCGCTACCGCGGGCTGTTGGCGGTGGACGAAACCTATGCCGTGTTCGCCGAGGAGGACGCCGCCGGGCTCGTGGCGCGGCATCCCAACCTCTGCGTCGTGCGCACGCTGTCCAAATCGCATGGCCTGGCCGGCATGCGCCTCGGTTACGCCCTGGCGCAGCCCGGGGTCATCAGTCTGCTCGATGGCGTGAAGGACAGCTACAACGTCAGCCGTCTGGCGCAGGCCGCCGGGGTCGCCGCGCTGGACGATCCCGACTACTACGCGGCGCTGGTCCGGCGGGTCAAGGCGACGCGCGACCGCGTCCACCGGTCGTGGACGACCGGGCTCGGCTGGTTCACCTATCCCTCGCAGAGCAACTTCCTCTGCACCGAGCCGCGGAGCCGCGCCGGGCGCGCCGGCCCGGAGGTGGCCCGGGGGCTGTACGACTTCCTTTACGCCCGCCGGATCCTCGTGCGGTACTTCGGGAGCCACGCCTTGACCTCCTCCTTTCTCCGCATCAGCGTCGGCACTGACGAGGAAATGTCCGTTTTGCAGGAGAACCTTGAGGCATGGCTAAAGCACGCATAGCAAACGTCGCGCGCAAGACCGCCGAGACCGACATCGCCGTGAAACTCACGGTCGACGGCAGCGGCGCGGGCAAGATCGACACGGGCATCCCGTTTTTCGATCACATGCTCACGTTGTTCGCCAAGCACGGGCTCTTTGACCTCGAGGTGAAGGCCCGGGGCGACGTGGCCGTCGACTATCATCACACGGTGGAGGACGTCGGCATCGTGCTGGGCGAGGCGTTCAAGGCGGCGCTGGGCGACAAGATCGGCCTGAAGCGCTACGGCTTCTTCGTCCTGCCCATGGACGAGGCGCTGGCCCGCGTGGTCATCGACCTGGGGGGCCGGCCGCACCTGGTCTACGACGTGAGCGCGCCGGCCATGTTCGTGCGCGATTTCAATCTCGCCCTGGTGAAGGAGTTCTTCCGCGCGTTTTCCAACGCCGTCGGAGCCAACG
>CAZAFS010000157.1:0-6916 GCA_964484165.1 uncultured Opitutaceae bacterium
GTGGTCGTCTTGTTGAGGCTGTCCAGCACCTGGCTGTAGGCGTTCTTGGCGACGATGGCCTGATCCTGCAGGCTGTTGAACGCCACTTTGAGATCGTCGAGGCGCACCTGCTCCTTCTCCTGCTTCTCGTACTCCCGGTCGAGCATCTGCTCGGTCTGGCGGACGTTCTCCAGGCTGGCGGACAGGTCGGCGATCGCCAGGTCAATGGCCTTCCTGAGCTGCTCGCGGAGTGCCGCGATGGTGTTGGCGATGTCGATCATCTGGGGATGGCGCTCGAGGTAGCGCTCGCCGAGCAACCCCTGGCGCTGGAGGGCATCGGCCAACTGGGCCTTGAGGGCGGGAACCGAGCCGTGCTGGGCGATGTAGGAGATCTCCAGCATGTCGCGTCCGTTCGTCTGGTAGGTCTTCACCTGGTCAAAGGAGACCTCGAGGTCGAGGCGCTGGAGATGGGCGCCGGTGCGGGCCCCGTTCACGCTCTTCAGCCGGTCGGTGACGATATTGAGGCTGTCGTCGAGCGAAATGAGGTTGTGCTCCTTCTTGTATTCCTGCAGCCGCACCTCCTTTTGCACGTATTCCTTCTGCAGTTCCGCGGCCCGTTTCTGCAGGAAGGCGATGGCGTCATCGTTGCCGCCGCCGCTCTTTTCCAGCAGAAAAGTGACGAACTGCTGGTAGAAGCGATTGGCCACCAGCGCGGCGACCTCGGGATCACGATGCCGGGCGGTTATCACGATGATCAGGCTCCCGCGCACGGCGTCCGCCGATACCCCGCCCATCGCGGCGGCGGCGGACGGCAGATTCTGTCCCGGCTGCAGGTCCTTGAGGAAGGGCCGTTGCAGGATCCTGACCTCGTCGGGCGTGAACGAATCGATCACCTTGGCGCGCAGGCTCGCGCTGTTGAGCCGCTCGATGTAGGTGTTGATGTCGATTTCGGAGCGCGGGGTCTGGTCCACGACCTGGTCGACCATCACGATCTTTTCCGGCCGCTCAAACTGGAGGGTCGTGTGGCTCTCATACATCGGGGTCTCCCGCATCTGAAAGTAGCCCAGCGGCAGGGCGACCAGCAGCGCCAGCGGCAGCGCGATCCACAGGCGCTCGCGGACGATGATGTAATAGTCGCGCAGCGTCCGGTGCTCGACCGCACGCTCTTCCCGGCCGTTCGGCGTGATCGGCGCTGGCGGTTTGGCAGGAGAGTCCGTCATGGGGCGGGGCGGTCAGATCAGGCGCTCGGGAACGTAGATGATGTCTCCCGGCTCGAGCTGCAGGGTCTTGTCCTCCGTCCTGCTGCTGTCCTTGCCTCTGATGAGACTGTCCACGTCAACGGTGAAAACTTTTTTCGAGCCGTCCGGCATGACCCGGGTCACGGACACGGCCGAACCCTTGGCGACGTCGGTGAAGCCGCCGGCGCGAATGATGGCCTGATAAACGGTCAGGGTCGACTCGGCCGGCAGCGAAACCGGGCCGGGAGCCTTCACCTGGCCGTCCACGGTCACCGTGCGGGGCGCGTAGTCCTCCACCGAGATGGTGACCTTGGGACTGCGCAGAAACCGGCCGTCGTGATAGGTGGTTTCGATGACTTTCTGCGCGTCGTTGACGGTCAGGCCGGCCACATGGACATCACCGACCAGGTAAAGGTTGACGTTGCCGTTGGCGTCAATGCGCGAGATGGCCGACAAGTCGGACTCGCCGTAGACCATGATGCGGATCCGGTCGGAAGGCGTCAGCTTGTAGATAAAGGTCCCGGCGGCGGTCTTGGTCGTCGCAACCGCGGGGGGCTGGTCGGCAGCCGGGGCCAGGACGGGCAAACCCAAGGCCAGCGCGCCGGCCGTGAGGCGGAGACGGAATAGGCGGAGGAACGGGGGCATGACCATTAATAACGTGCAGATAGAGTAAGACCCGCAGTGTGTCGGGCAAAATCAGAGTAGGCGACATTAGAGTGGTTGACGCTGAAGGCGTAAGAGATCGAGGCGGAAATGTGGGTGGTAAGCGTATAGCTGCCGCCCACCTCCAGCGAAAGCGCCCGGTCCTCCCGCCCGGCGCCCTTCGCGCCGAGGAACCGGCTGATCGTGTAGCCCGCTCCGGTGTTGAGGCTGGCTTTGCCCGTGGGTTTCACGCTGGCGGATAGATTGAAGCTGGTGGTGTCGACGGATACATCAGTGGCGGCGGTGACGAAATCCTTGGAGGCGGAGGAGCTCAGAGTTATCCGCTTGGTGGCCGGCCACGTCAGGGAGACGCTGCTCGTCACCGAGCTGTAGGTGCCGCCGCCGGCGCCGGTTTCATTGCGCCACTGGTACCCCAGACGGACGGTGCCGCTCAGTTTGGGCAGGACCGCGCCGGTGGCGCCACAGGTGAGGGCGTTGTCCAGGGTGTTGGATCCGCCTGCGGCGCTGCCCGCGCGGATGCGATAGCCGCCCAGCAGGTCCAGTTTGGACGTATAACGATAATAGACATCAACCGCCTCCGAATAGGACGAAAGATTGAACAAGGAAGGATTGTTGACGTAGTCGGTCAGGCTGAAATCGCTCAGACTGCTGAAGTAGTAGCGGTCATTGATCGGATAGCGGCATCGGATGGCGCCGCCGTAGTTCCATGAATCAGTCCGCTGGTTAATGGCGACGTCGCTGCTGCTCACGCGCTGGGCGGAGAGGCTGACCCCGCCAGTGAGGCGGCCCCGGTCCTTGCTGAATTCAAGCTCGCAGGTGGGATTGGTGAAATCCTGGCCGGTATATTTGCCGAAGCGCCCGGACGACACGCCGATCGAGCCGGTCACCCCGATCAGACCCGCCCGGCGGGTGTAATTGACGCTGAGCGAAAGCGACTGGTTATAGTCGCCGCCGCCGCCGGAGTGCGCAAACAGGTTGGAGTCGTAACTGATGCCGTATCCTGCCGTGACCGCGATTTTGTCGCGTCCGTCATTGAATTCAAGCAGTGCTTTGGCAGGCGGAGTCATGGCGGCAACAGCCACCCAAAGGCCGAGGATGCGTCGAAAATGTGGAGCAGCCATCAATGGACCGGCGCAAACTTTAGCCTCCGGTGCGGAGGGTGGAGGGGCTCACCGTGAGTTGCACCGGCAGGGAGACCGGAACGATCGCCTTGACCTGGATCTCGCTCGTGGAGTTCGTCCCTCCGGGAATGGGCGTCGTGACCGTTTCGAAAATGACCGTCTGTTGCGCCCGTTCCGTGGCTGCCACCTTGGTCCCAAAGTCGTCGACTCGAATTTGCGGCGTTGGCACAATCTGGACGGTGGCCGCCGCGGTCACCGCGGCGGCGGTAGTCGTGATGATGGCCATCTGCCCGCCATACAGGGTTTCGCCGATGTCCCCCGGCGGCGCGTTCAGCGGCGTCACCGTCACATCGCCGTGCAACAGGGTGATGTTCGTCGTCTGGTCTTTCACTTCGATAACCACCTCCCGGCCGCGCACCCGCACCTGTGATTCCGGCGTCGAATAAACCATCGACGTGCCGGTCGCGAGTTCGTTGGTGGTGATGATGACCCGGCCCTGGGAGACCCGGGCGATGGTGTCGGAAGCGGATGGCTCGAGCACGGTCGTGTCGGCGCCCGCGGGAAACGGCCTCTGCACGAAGCGGTTGATATCGATGATGGTCTTTTCATCAATATAGATGCTGGTGCCATTGGAATAGACCAGAACGACGTTGGCCGCGGGGCCCGTTTCGATGTGCGCACCTTCAACCGGGACTGACTGGCCCTTCTTCAGTGCAATGACCTTGCCCCCGACAATGAATGTGACCCCTCCGTTGATCTCCGCGACAAATACTTTGCCCGGTATGCTGGCTTGGGCAAATGCGATTGCGGTTAGGAAGCAGGCAAACGCTGCGGTGAGGATGATTTTGACGGTGGTTTTCATGGGTACCTCGAGCAGCCTGTAGGATGATCTTGTTCAGCTTTGAGACGTATAGGGTAAACACCCTACTTTGAGAGTAAAGTACAATGATCTCACTCCACTACAAGATTAAGGATGCGCCCTGGCACGAAAATCACTTTTTTTACAGTCTTCCCGACCAAATGAGGAGCCACCCGGGCACTTTGGCGGGCCAAGGCCACGGCATCTGCCTCCGGTAGGTCGACCGGCACCAGCTGATCACCGCGAAACTTGCCGTTGACCTGAAACACGAGCTTCACCTGTTTCACCGTCAGCTTGGCCGCATCATATTGCGGCCAAGGCGCATGTTGGATCGGCGGCCGTTCTCCCAGACGCGCCCAAAGCTCTTCCGCGAGATGGGGAGCGAACGGCGCCAGCAGCCGCAGGAACGCCAGCACGGTCGGGCGGCTGACGGCCGGCGCCTTCTGCTGGGCGTTTACGAAGATCATCATCTGGGAGATTGCCGTGTTGAAACGCAGCGCCTCAATGTCATCCCCGACCTTTTTGATGGTTTCGTGCAGCAGCCGGACGAATTCAGGTCCTTCGGCGGCCGCGGCCGTGATCTTCGGGTTTGGCTGTCCATCCTCGCCGAGGCACTCGCGCCACACCTTGTGGAGAAAACGAAACACGCCTTCAATGCCGCGCGGATTCCACGGCTTCATCGCCTCGAGGGGGCCGAGGAACATCAGGTAAAGGCGCAACGTGTCGGCCCCATAGTCGTGGATGACGGCGTCGGGATTGACGACATTCCCGCGGCTTTTGGACATTTTTTCGCCGTCTTCACCGAGAATGATGCCTTGATGGAACAGCTTGCGAAACGGTTCCGGCTGCGGGACCACCCCGAGATCGTGGAGGAACATGTGCCAGAATCGCGCGTAGAGCAGATGCAGCACGGCGTGCTCCGCACCGCCCATGTAGAGGTCGGGCACGCCCCAATACTCGAGCAGCCGCGGGTCGGCGATGGCGCGCGGATTCTGCGGATCCAGATAGCGCAGGTAGTACCAGCAGGAGCCGGCCCACTGCGGCATGGTGTTGGTTTCGCGCCGGGCCCGGATCCAAGTGTCGCCGGCCGGTTTTGGCTTCGATGCGGGTACCGCTGCGCCAGTCGTAAAGTCGTACCAGATTTCCACCCAGTCAGTGACTTTGGCGAGCGGACTCTCGCCCGTGCCGGAAGGCAGGTACGAACTCACGTCGGGCAGAAGCAGGGGCAGCGCGCCCTCGGGCAGCCCGAGCGCGTAGCAGGCCCGGCCCTCCTGGATGTAGGTGACCGGCTCCTTGGGCTGCGGCACGCGGCCATGGGCGGCGGCGCGGCGGTAGTCGGCTTCTCCCACCCACACGATGGGGAATGGCTCACCCCAATACCGCTGGCGTGAGAAGAGCCAGTCGCGCAGCCTGAAGTTGACCTTGCGCCGGCCGAGCCCCTTTTGCTCCAGCCAGGCGGTGATCCGTTCTTTGGCCGTCTCGACGCTCAGGCCGTCGAGGGAGACCTCGGCATTGGCACTGTTGATCGCCGGCCCGTCCTCCAGATAGGCTTCGCCCGCGAATCCCGCCGGGGGCTGCACCGTGCGGATGATGGGCAGCTCATAGATCTGGGCGAAATCCCAGTCGCGCTGATCCTGGCCCGGCACGGCCATGATGGCGCCCGTGCCGTAGCCCATGACTACATAGTCGGCGATCCAGATGGGCACGCGAACGCCGTTCACCGGGTTGATGGCGTGGTTGCCGCTGAACACGCCGGTTTTCACCTTGGCCAGGTCCGTGCGCTCGAGGTCGCTCTTGGTGGCGGCGAGCCGGCGGTACGCCTCCACCGCGCTGCGCCGATCCGGCGCGGTCAGGGCGGGCACGAGGGGATGCTCGGGCGCCACGACCATGTAGGTGCAGCCAAACAGCGTGTCGGGCCGCGTGGTAAAAATCTCCAGGTCGCCCCAAGCGGGATTCTCCAGCTTGAATTTTACCTCCGCGCCGTCGCTGCGGCCAATCCACGCCTCCTGCATCCGCTTGGTGGAATCCGGCCAGTCAAGATCCTTCAACCCGGCCAGCAGCCGGTCGGCGTACGCCGTGATGCGCAGCACCCACTGCCGCAGATTCCGGCGCTCGACCGGATGGCCGCCGACCTCGGATCGGCCGTTCACGACCTCCTCGTTCGCCAGCACGGTCTTCAACTCCGGACACCACCACACGGGACGCTCGTCGACGTAGGCGAGGCCGCGCTGGAAAAGCTGCAGAAAAATCCACTGGGTCCACTTGAGGTACCCGGGGTCGGTCGTGTTGACCTCCCGGTCCCAGTCGTAGGAGAAGCCCAGCGCCTTGAGCTGGCGCCGGAAACCCTTGATGTTCGCCTCGGTGTTGGCGCGCGGGTGCGCGCCGGTCTTGACCGCATGCTGCTCCGCCGGCAGGCCGAACGCGTCCCAGCCGATCGGATGCAGCACGTTGAAGCCGCGCGCCCGCCGGTAGCACGCCACGATGTCGGTCGCGGTGTATCCCTCGGGATGGCCGACGTGCAGGCCGCTGCCGGACGGGTAGGGAAACATGTCGAGCACGTAGTATTTCGGTCTGGACGTGTCGTCCGTCGTCCGAAACGTTTTGTTTTCCTCCCAGAACATTTGCCAATGGGGCTCGATCTTCTGAAAGTCGTAGGTCCTGCAGTCGGTAGCCATTTCTTGAAAACCGCCACTTTGAATGAATCCCCCGCCCGGTCAATCATCCGGGCGGTCGCGCTTTTCCTGTTGCCGGCGCTGCTCGCTGTCGGGCCCGCCCGCGCGTCGATGAGCGGCGGTTTCAACCGGCTGCTCGAGGCGGTCGTGCGCATCGACGTGCGCGAGGTTTCGTTCGAGCAGGGCGCGCGCCGCTTTGTGGCGGGCGTGGGCTCGGGCGTCATCCTTTCCCGGGACGGCCTCGTCCTGACCAATGCCCATGTCGCCAGCCCCCACGCGGTGGAAATCTCCATCACGCTTCCCAGCCTCGAGCGCGTCAGCGCCCAGCTCGTCGGCTGGGACCACTGGACCGACCTCGCGCTCATCCGCCTCGACCTCGGCGAG
>CAZAFS010000158.1:0-6852 GCA_964484165.1 uncultured Opitutaceae bacterium
ATGCGGACCGAGGCCGAGCGGTTCCGGGCGGAGTAGGCGAGGTTGACCGGCGCCTCGAAGCCCGGCACCAGGCGCTTGTACGAGTTGTTGGTTGGATTGCAGATCGCGCAGAGCGCGGGCGCGTGCTTGAGGATGCCGCCGATGTAATGGATGGCGAGATCGCTCAGGCCCGCGTAGCCGTTGCCGGCGAAGAGGGGCTTGCCGCCTTTCCACAGCGACTGGTGGGTGTGCATGCCGGAGCCGTTGTCCCCGAAGAGCGGCTTGGGCATGAACGTGACCGTCTTGCCGTGCTTGTAGGCGACATTCTTGCAGACGTACTTGTAGAGACACATCTTGTCCGACGTCTTGAGCAGGGTGTCGAAGACGATGTCGATCTCCGCCTGGCCGGCCGTGGCGACCTCGTGATGCTCGCGCTCGATCGCGATGCCCAGCTCAATCATCGTGAGAATCATCTCGTTCCGGATGTCGATGAGCTGGTCGGTCGGCGCGACCGGGAAGTAGCCTTCCTTGTGGCGGATTTTGTAGCCGAGATTGGCGGAGCCGTCGTCCTCCTTCTCCTTGCCGCGGTTCCAGATGCCCTCGATGGAATCGAGGTGATAGTAGGAGCTGTTCGACGTGGTGTCGTAGCGCACGCTGTCGAAGATGAAGAACTCCGCCTCGGGCCCGAAGTACGCGGTGTCGGCGAGGCCGGTGCTCTTCAGGTAGGCCTCGGCCTTCTTGGCGGCGCCGCGGGGATCGCGGTCATAGGGTTCGCGCGTGATCGGATCGATCACGTCGCACGAGAGGCTGAGCGTCTTGTTGGCGGCAAAGGGATCGATGAAGGCGGTCGCCCCGTCGGGGATGACCAGCATGTCGGACGAGTTGATCGCCCGCCACCCGCGCACCGAGGAACCGTCGAAGCCCAGCCCCTCCTCGAACGCTTTCTCGGTCAGCTCGTTCACCGGAACGGCAAAGTGCTGCCAGGTTCCGAGAATGTCGCAGATCTTGAAGTCGACAATTTTGACTTCTTTGTCTTGGGCCAGTTTGATTACTTCCTTCGGTGTCATGTCGGTGCGTCCTTTATTGTGGTTTTGAACAAACAGGGTTGAGGTTGGTGTGGGTTCGGGTGTCCGGTCAAAAGCAAAGCAGAACGGCTGTCAGAAGGCCCCAGAGAAGCACGTAAAATGCCAAGCTCCGATTGGAGATGAATTTTGTTCATAATTGGCCAGACGGCGGTGGCGCGCCCGGGACGGGGGAGCCGAAACCGGCGGGGAGGCGGACGCCGGGGGGACGCGGCGCCGGGAGGCCGGGCGAGGGGTGGTTGGTGGGGCTGGTACTGGCCAACCTGTGGTGGACCACGCTTTGCCTGGGCGGCTATCGACCGGAGACGATGCCGGTCACCGTGACGCTCAACGCCGCGGCCGTCCTCGTCTGGCTCGGCGTGGCGGGCTGGCGGCAGCGAGGCCTTCACGTGCAGGTCGCGGCGCTGGCGCCGTTGCCCTTTCTGCTGTATGCGGCGGTGAATGTCGGCTGGGTGACGCCGGTGCGCTGGCTCGGCTGGCAGGACTGGCTCGGGTGGGCCCAGATGGCGGCGGTGTTCTGGGTGGTCCTGCACGGGATCCGCGGGGCGCGGATGCGGGAGGTATTGTGGTGGGGACTGACGGCCTTGGGGGCGGTCGCGGCCGGCATGGCGGTGTACCAGCATTTCGCCGACCCCCGGTGGCTGATGATGGGCCGGCTGCAGGCCGAGCAGTTTATCGGCCGGTCCAGCGGTCCGTTCGGCATCCCCAACAGCCTGGCCGCCTTTCTCAATCTGCTGCTGCCGCCGTTGGTGGCCCTGGCGCTCCAGCGCCGGGCGGGTGCCGGGCAGCGGATCCTCTGCGGCTATCTGGCAGCGGTGCTGGCCGCCGGCATTCTGCTGACGGTGAGCCGCGGTGCCTGGCTGTCCCTGGGCGGGGCCTTGATGGCCTGGCCCCTGTTGGTCGGACGCAGCCCGCTGCGGCGCCTGCTCGGCAGCGCGGCCGTGGCGGCCGTGCTCGTGGGGGTGGCCGGAGCGGTCTATCTGCGCGAGCCGGAGGTCAAGCAGCGGGTGGATCAGCTCGCGCGCAACCGCACCGAGCTGTCGCGGGCGGCGATGTGGGGGGCGGGCTGGCAGCTTTTCCGCGACCGTCCCGTGCTGGGCACCGGCGCCGGATCTTATGCGGTGATGTTTGAGCGCCATCGCCCGCGGTTTTTCTGGGACAACCCGCAGTGGGCGCACAACGACTACCTGAACACGCTCACTGACTACGGAGCGGTGGGATTCCTGCTGTCGTTTGGCGTCATGGCGATGTTCGGCTGGCACGGCCTGAGGCAGCTGGCGCGGGGTGGGGGCGGCGCCACGGAGGATCCGGCTGACGGCGGGCGGATGCGCTCGCTACGTGTGGGCATGGTGATCGGATTGCTCGCCTTTGCGTTGCAGCTATTCGTGGATTTCAATTTGAAGATTCCAGCCCTGGCCCAGGCGGCGGCCATCCTTCTCGCCCTGGCGATACCGCCGGGAACGGCGGATGGGTCCGGAATTTTCCGCCCGTCGCTGCGCCTGCCTGGGATCGTCTCGGCGGGGCTGGCCGTGATCGTGGCGGTCCTGGTGCCGGTCTGGATCCTGCCGCTCTACCGCGCCGAGAGCGTGCGCTACAACGCGCGGGAGCAACTGGACCGAGCGATCCGACATCCGCCGGGCGGAACCAATGACGCCCAGCTCTTGCGGGAGGCGCGGGACCAGCTGGCGCGCGCCACGCAACTCGATCCCCGCAACGCGCAGGCGTGGGCCGACCTGGCCGATGCGCTGATCCAGCTGGCTCGCACCGAGCCCTCGCAAGCAATCGGGGATTGGCGCGAGGCTGGGGCGGCAGCCACGAGCGCCTTGGATCTCGCGCCCGCCGTGGCGGATTTCTGGCTGCGGCGGGCTCTGGCTTTCGACGGGCAGGGGCGGTGGCGCGATGCCTGGGCCGATTTTGCCGAGGCGCTTGCGCTCGCGCCCCATCGGGCGGATATTTGGTACTATTATGCTTACCATCTCAGCCTGCGGGACTTGGAGAGCGCTCGATCGGCCCTCGCCACCTGCTTAAGACTTGACCCGTGGAATGAGCCAGCCCTAGCGTTGCTAAAGCACTTGGGTGGCGAAAACCACTGATTACCTCAACACGGACACTTTTCCACATGTGATGAAAGCCCGGCTTCTCGCTACGGTCGTACTCTGCGTTTTGGCGGCGGGTTTGACGCTGAGCGTTCATGGGCAGGGGGCGCCTGCAACCTTGGGCCAGATCAAGGCCGTGCGCGTGATGGGAGACGTCAAAGTGGTGCGGAGTCCAGGCAACACCACGATCGCGCTCCACGACAACGATGCCGTGACCCAGGGTGATGTGGTGATCACGGCGAAGGAGTCGAGCGTGGTGCTGGTTTTCTCCAACGGCTCGACGGTAAACCTGGCGCAGGATTCCAAGCTGGCCATCGATCAATTCTTGCAGGATCCGTTCGGCCAGGAGGTCAAGGTCGCCGACCTCAAGGAAGAGCCGAGCGCGTCGCACACCAAGCTCAACCTCACCTACGGCGAGCTGGTCGGCAACGTGAAGAAGCTCAAGGGAGACTCGAGTTTCCTGGTGCAGACCCCGGTGGGCGCGGCCGGCATCCGCGGCACGACCTTCCTCCTGACCTACCGTCCCTCGGGCACCGGCCAGGCTTTCTTCAGTCTGAGCACGGCGTCGGGCGAGATCATCTTCCAGGGAACGACGGGCGAACCCGTTCCCATCGCCGCCGGCAAGGCGGTCCAGGTCCAGGTGACCATCGACGACGCCACCGGAGCCATCCAGAGCGTGCAGGTGCAGGCGCAGGATATTTCACCGGAGGCCCAGCAGACGATCGCCACCCAGGTAACGCAGGCCTTGGAGTCTCTGCAGACCACCACGTTCACGCCGCCGCCGCCACCGCCACCGCCGGAGCAACAGCAGCAGCAGGACCAACAACAACAGCAGCAGCAGCAACAACAGACCCCGCCGCGAACGACGCCGGGTGACGGTCAGACCGGTTGAGCGATCGTTGCCGGAAAATTTCGGCGCCCGGACTCCATGGCGGATCCGGGTTTTTTTTGCACCACCGGCCCCACAGCGGCAAGACGACGGTGCCAGGACTGAAATCTGCTTCCGTTTGGAGCCTTGGCGGCTAGCCTGCCTGCTCGTGGCGAAACCCAAGACCACCCTCGACTGGAGGCTCCTGTTTCTCCTGCCGATTCCGGCGCTCTGGTGCGTGGCGAGCCATTGCGGCTGGCTGCAGTTTCTGGAGAACCGGCTGACGGACATGCGCTATCTGTTCCGGGGCGACATCACGGCTCCCGTGCAGGTGGCGTACGTCGACGTCGATACCCGGGCGCTGCAAGCCATCGGGGAGCGGCCCTGGGACCGGGAAAAATTCGCCGCCGCCGCCCAGGCGCTCCTGGAGCAGGGCGGAGCCCGGGCGGTGGGGTTCGATTTTGTATTTTCCGCGCTCGCGCACTCGGAACTGGTCGATAGTGCGAAGGACAGTCGGGGAAACATGGCGTTCGGACGGGTGGTGCACGGTCATCCCAACATCGTGCTCGCGGCCCAGTACTCGACCGGCGAGGCCGTCACCCAGGCCAACGCGATCCGCCGGTTTCCCCTGCTGCGGGAGGGTTATGTCGATCGCACCAAGAACGACGTGCCGGAGATGCCGCAATATCCGCTGGTCGGTCCCACCTGGGGCCGCGTCGGGTTGATCGACATCGATTACGGCTATGGCGGCGATGAAGTGCCCCGCTGGGTGCCGCTGTTTGCCGAGACGCCCAATCCGACGCTCTATCACCTGTCCTTGCAGCTGGCCCTGATTCATTTCGGTCTCGACGAAACCGCGGTCCGTAACGTCGGCGACGCGCTCCAGATCGTGCGTCCGGGCGGCGCGGTGGTGGCTCGCATTCCCCTCACCGCCCGGCAGCTGGTGGAAGTCAATTGGTTTGGGCGTTGGGAGGACAATCCGCACGCAAGCCTGGCCGATGTCTTGATCGCCCGCGACCAGCTGGGCGCAGCCAAGGAGGCCGACCGCGCGGAAGCGCGGCGTTTCTTCGCCAGGTTTCATGACGCCATCGTGCTGATCGGTCCCACGGATCCGCTGCTGCAGGATGTCGCGCCGACCCCGTTCGACCGGAATCCGGTGCCCCGGGTGGGGGTGCACGGCAATCTGGTCAAAACGATCATCAGCGGCCTCTATCTCCGGCCCGTCCCGGAGTGGAGTGTCTTTGCCGCCGTTTTCGCGCTGACCCTGGCGGTCGCCGGGCTGTCGATTTCCGGCGGGGCCCGCAGTGTGTTTGCCAAGCTTCTGGCCGTGCTTACCGCGGCGGTCTACGTGGCGGTGGCGTTCCAGCTCTTCAAGGAACTGCAGCTGGTCCTGCCGGTCGCCGCGCCGCTCGGCTCCGCCTTCACCACCAGCTTCGCCGCGCTGATCTGGCAGGTCATCCGCGAGGAGAAACAGAAGGGCCGCATCAAGGGCCTGTTCGGCACCTACCTCTCGCCCGCGCTGGTGCACCGCATGGTCGAGTCCGGCGAGGATCCGAAGCTCGGCGGCCACGAGGAGGTCATCACCGCCTACTTCTCCGACATCCAGTCGTTCTCCACCTTCTCGGAAAAGATGACGCCCGCGCTGCTGGTCGAGCTCATGAACGAGTACCTCACCGCGTGCACCGACATCGTGCAGGAGGAGGGGGGCACGCTCGACAAGTACATCGGCGACGCCGTGGTGGCCATGTTCGGCGCGCCCCTGCCGCTGCCCGATCACGCCTACCGGGCCTGCGTGGCCACCCAGCGCGTGCAGCGGCGCATCGCCGAGCTGCGGGAGAAATGGCGCGGCGAGGCCGACCGGTGGCCGGACGTCACGCACCGCCTCCGCGCCCGCCTCGGTCTGAACACCGGCTCCGCCATCATCGGCAACATGGGCAGCCGCACCCGCTTCAGCTACACCATGATGGGCGACAATGTGAACCTGGCCGCCCGCATGGAGTCGGGCGCAAAGCTTCTCGGCGTGTACACGATGGTGACCGACTCCACCAAGAGCGAGTGCGAGCAGCACGGCGGCGCCGACCGCTTCGTGTTTCGCTACCTCGACCGGATCGTCGTCAAGGGCCGCTCGCAGCCCGTGGCTGTTTACGAGCTCGTGGGCTTCAAGGAGGACGTCAACCCGCAGACGTCCGACTGCCTCGGCATCTACGCGCAGGGCGTCGAGCGCTACCTCGCCCAGGACTGGGCCGGCGCCACCGTGCTGTTTCGGAAAAGCGCGGCGCTCGAACCCAGCCAGCCGCATCAGACGCCGGGCATCGAAAGCAATCCGTCCCTCATCCTCATCGAGCGCTGCCACCACATGGAGGCGCACCCGCCCGGCCCCGGCTGGGACGGCACCTATGTGATGAAGGAGAAGTGAACGCCGGTTCCGGGGCGGCGCGCCGGGGGCGCGCGCGGGAGCAATCCGCCGCCGCGGCTTACTTGAGGATCATCTCCTTGACCGTCCGTCCGCCCGGAATCATCGGCAGCACGTGCTCGGTGTAGGGCACGACGACGTCCAGGACATAGGGCCCGTCGTGGTCGAGCATCTCCTGGATCGCCGCGCGCAGCTCCTGCTTTTTGATCACCCGCCGGCCCTTGACGCCGAAGCCCGCGGCGATCTGCACGAAATCGGGATAGAGCGCGTCGGGGTTGTCGGGGCTGCCGATGTTGCTCTCGTCGCCCAGAATGGTGTTGCCGCGCACGGAGTCGTAGAAGCGATCCTCCCACTGCACCACCATGCCGAGGTGCTGGTTGTTCAGGATCATCGCCTTGGCCGCGATCTTCTCGA
>CAZAFS010000159.1:0-6837 GCA_964484165.1 uncultured Opitutaceae bacterium
CGAAGGCTTTGACCAGGCCGGTGAGCACTTCCGCCGAAGTCTCGAATAGCGCCTGCGCCTTCGGCTCCGTGACTTTTCCAATGTCTGCGCGCAGATGATCGATGAGCTGACGCATCCGGGCTTTGATCCTCTGGGTGTGGTGAACCGGGTTGTTTTCGGCAGAGGGTTTCATACCAGTGGCACATTCCTCGAGGCACCGATCCTCTTTACTTGGGTTCGGCCAGTTTTTTGCCCGCGGGTTCTTTCGGGAGCGGCACGGCGATGTCCAGCGCCGCGCTCAAGTCAATCTCGTGCTCCTGCTCCTGCGCGATGATTGCGCGCAAGGTTTCGCTCAACGCAAATTCCCCCATGGCCTCGGCCTGCCGGATGCGTTCGCGGTAACGCCCCACCGTCTCGCGTTCGTTCTCCAGATCGGCGCGCAGCATTTCGACCGGGTCCTTCGAGGTCTTGACCGGTTTCGGCAGCACCGCCGGCATGCCGCCCAGATAATCGATCTGTTTGGCAATCTTGATGGCATGCGCCAGTTCCTCCCCGGCGTGCGCCTCCAGTTCGCGCGCAATGTCGGTGTACGCGGCGCCCTTCAGCACCTGGCTGTACACGGTGTAGGCAATGATCGCCTGGTATTCCCCCGCCAGATCCTCGTTCAGCAGCCGGATCATCTGTTCGCGGGTGATGTTCCATCCAGTGGTGATGTTTTCGGTGGTCATAAATGAATCTCCGCGGTCAAGCCGCCAGTTTCCGGGCCGGGCGGCGTTCAGGCTTCCACGAGGAAGCCGACTTTGATGGTCACCTGCCAGTGATCCACCTTGCCCTTGTTGATGTTGCCGCGCGTTTCGACCACCTGGAACCAGCACAGGTTCTTGATGGTTTTGTGCGCCCGTTGCACGGCCCGGGCGACCGCGTCCTCGATGGAGGTGGTGGAGGTGCCGGTGAGTTCGATGAGCTTATAGACGTGGTTTTTCATGTTCGGTTCTTTCGGTATTCAAGCCTCTGCCGCCCCGGGAAATCGCTTCCGTCGCAGGCAAGGTTTTCAAAATGACAGTGAGTGACGCAGTCGGGTGGTCCGGCCGGGTTTCACCTGAAAAACCACCGCTGGGCGGCCCCGGCCGGCAACACCCAACGCTAAGCCATGGGACGCGATTTACCAATGGGGCAAAACCCTACCGCGGGACCGGGGAGCCGCCGCCCGCCGGAAACGGATCCGGCGAAAGAGGGATTTTCTCGCGCCCCCGGCGGCGAGTTCAAGCGGCCGGAGCGAGTCCCAGCACGCGGCACACCGAACGCGCAATCATCAGTTCTTCGTCGGTGCGGATGACTCGGACGGCGACCCGGCTGGCGTCCATCGAAATGAGCGCCGCGTTCTCTGCGTTGCGCGCCGCGTGCAGGTCGAGGCCGAGGAAGCCCAGGCCCGCGCAGATGCGGGCGCGGATCGACGGGCAGTTTTCGCCGATGCCCGCCGAGAAGACCAGCGTGTCCAGTCCGCCGAGGGCGGCGGCATAGGAGCCAATCCACTTCTTCGCCTGGTAACAGAACAGCGCCACGGCTTCCGCCGCCCGCACGTCCTCGGCTTCCCGCGCGAGCAGGTCGCGCATGTCGGAGCTGGTCTCCGAAATTCCCAGCAGACCCGACTCGTGGTTGACCATCTGGTAGTATTGTTTGGCGGTGATCTGTTCGGCTCGCGCCAGATACGGCGCCAGGCCGGGATCCAGGTCGCCCGAGCGGGTGCTCATGGGCAATCCCGCGGTCGGCGTGAAGCCCATGCTTGTGTCGATGCTCTTCCCCCCCAGCACCGCCGCCAGGCTGGCGCCATTGCCGAGATGCGCGAGGATCACGCGGCCGGTGGTGGCCGCCGGATCGCCGCGCCGCGCGAGTTCCTCCAGCAGATAGGCGTACGACAGGCCGTGGAAACCATAGCGTTGCACGCCCTTGGCGTCGAAGCGCCGCGGAATCGGCAGCAGCTTGGCCACGCGCGGCATCGTGTGGTGAAACGCCGTGTCGAAACAGGCCAGCTGGGGCAGCTGCGGATGACGCTGGCGGAACGCCTCGATCAATTCGATCTCGCGGGGCAGATGATCCGGGTCGTACGGCCGGAGGCGGTGCAGTTCGTCCAACAAGGCCTGGGTGACGAGCTCAGGCTGGATGTGGGTCATCCCGTGGACCACGCGGTGGCCCACCGCTCCGACCGAGGCGAATCCGTCCTGTTGGGCGAGCCAGTCAATCAGCCCATTCGCCGCCGATCGGTGATCGGAGGCGGCGATCTTGCGACTGTCCGGCTTGCCTCCGGCCGGGTCGTGAAAGGTCAGATTGGTGCCGCTCAGGCCAATGCGGTCGATCTTTCCATAAAGCCCGCGCTGCAGCGGCTCGCCCACCTGATAGAGCGCGAACTTGATGCTCGAGGAGCCGCCGTTGATCGTCAGGACGCTGGTTCGGTCTGGTTTCATGATTGCTGCTTTGCTCCTCGGTTCTCCCGGCCCTTGAAAAGGTGGAACAGGAAGGCCAGTGACGGCAGCAGGATGATGGCGCCGGCGCCCAGCGCCAGGACCAGCAGGCGCAGCGTGAGTTCGGGGGCGTGGGCGTTCACGACCGTCACATCCGGGGTGACGAGGCGGGGATACTGCGCCACGCTCCATCCGACGAGAATAAGCGTGACCTGCCCGACGGCGGCGATTCGTGCGACAACAAACCGCCGCCGCCACAGGGCCCCCAGCGCCGCGAGGGCGCAGAGGCTGGTGGCGACGAGCAGCAGCGGCGCCCACCAGCGCGTCAATCCCTCGAACATGTCCGGCGCTCCCTGGCGGGCCGTGAGCCAGACCGCGAGCGCGATCGGCGCCAGCGCCAGCTCCGACCAGAGGGCCCGCTGCCGAAAGTCATCCTGCAGGTCCGGCTGGCGCCGCGTGTCGAGCGTCAGATAGGTCGCGGCCAGAAACGCAAACAGTCCCAGCGCGAAGACCCCGCAGGCCAGCGCAAACGGCGTCAGCCAGCCCGCGAAGAAGCCGGTGAGGACCCGGCCCTGCCCGACCCGAATCCGGCCGGTGGCCAGCGCCCCCAGCGTCATGCCCTGGAGCAACGGGGTGAACAGGCTGGCGAGGCCGAACACCGCGCCCCAGCGGCGTTGGACCGCGGCGGCCGGGGAGTCGTAGTGGCGGAAAATGAAGGCCGAGCCGCGCAGCACGATCCCGATGACCATCGCGGTGATCGGGATGTTCAGCGCCGTCATCATCGCGGCGAAACCACCGGGGAAACCGGTGAACAGCAGCACCACCACCAGAATCAGCCAGACATGATTGGCCTCCCAAATGGGACCGATGGCCCCGGCGATGGCCTGTCGTTGCCGCGGCGCGCGCGGTCCCGTCGCGAGCAGATCCCAGATGCCGCCGCCGAAATCCGCCCCGCCCATGAGGGCATACAGGATCAATGACAGCAAAAGGCAGATGGCAACGGTGAGCGCAAGCATGGGGTCAGGTCGGAGACGGTCCGGAAGCGGTTCCGGGGGTCTCCAGAAACTGGCGGCGCAAAACGAAGACGACGATGCAGGCGAGAAAAACGTATAATCCCGTGAAGACGACGAACGGTGCCGCGATCCAAGGCATCGGCGTGACGGCGTCCCTGGTGCGCATCACGCCATAGATGATCCAGGGCTGGCGCCCGACTTCGGTCACGACCCAGCCGGCTTCAATCGCCACGAACCCCAGCGGCCCGCCGGCGACCAGGGCGCGCAGCAGCCACGGGTGGTCGGCCAGCCGCCGGCGTCGCGACCACAGCCAGCCCGACCACCCGGCCAGGGCCAGCAGCGCCATGCCGGCGGCCACCATCAGGTCAAACGACCAATGCACGAGGCGCACGTTGGGCCAGTCGGCTTGCGGGGTCGCGTCGAGGCCGACGACCCGGGCGTTGAGATGGTCCGTCAGCAGGAAACTCAAGCCGCGGGGAATGCTGAGCGCCAAGTCGGTTGTGCGCGTTTCATCGTTTGGGATCCCCCCGAGGAGCAGGGGCGCGCCGGTCTGCGTCCGGTAGAGCGCTTCCATGGCCGCGAGCTTGGCCGGTTGCAGCCGGCCCACGGCGCGGGCGCTGAGGTCGCCGCTCAAAATCTGCAGCGGGATGCTGAGGCCGGCGACGGCCAGCGCCAGGCCCAGCGCGCTGCGATGAAACCGGCTGGTCCGGTCCCGCAACAGGAAGAAGGCATGCACCGCGGCGACGGCGAAGCCCGTGGCCACGTAGGCCGCGAGCGTCATGTGCAGGACTTCGTGCAGGCTGGCCGGATTCAACATGGCGGCGATCGGGTCGATGGCGGTGATGCGGCCATCCACCAGCTTGAAACCGGCGGGCGCGTTCATCCACGCGTTCGCCGTGACGACGAAGATGCCGGAAACGAGACCGCTGGCGGCGACGATCAATCCCGCCAGCCAGTGGAGGAACGGCGGGAGGCGGTTCCAGCCGTAGAGATACACGCCGATGAAGATCGCCTCGGTGAAAAACGCGAAGCCTTCCAGGGAAAAGGGCATGCCGATGATCGCGCCGGCCTTCTCCATGAATCCCGGCCACAACAGACCGAGTTCAAAGGACAGCACGGTGCCGGACACCGCCCCCACCGCGAAGAGAACGGCCGTGCCGCGCGCCCAGCGTTGGCTGAGCTCGAGATAAACCGGCTGGCGGGTGCGGAGGAACAGACCTTCCGCCATGGCCATGAGCAACGGCATCCCGATGCCCAGCGCCGCGAAGACAATGTGGAAGGCCAGGGACAGGGCCATCAGCGAACGGGCAAAGAAAAAATCATTCATGCGCTCACCTTCCCTCCGCGCGCGGACGGGCCCTCCGGCCCGGCGGTGACCCCGCACGCTTGTTCCGCGACTTCGTTGGGACACGCTGCGCCGCTTCGGTCGGGTACGTGATCCGCGTGCCCTGGACTTTGGCGAAGGAAGTCAGCGTGTGAACCTGGCGGCGGGTTGGACTCATGATGTCCTCGGTGCGGATTCCCCGAACCAGCAAGGCATCGGCGATGAGCGAGCGATGACAGCGCCACGGCACCGCTTCAGCGCACATCAAGGCGACGCGGTTTCCCTTCGCCCGGCGGATCAATTCGTCGAGGCTCCGCGCAAACTCGGGGGTTTGCATGTAATCAGCATACCCGCGGAAGGAGGCGTTGCGCCAGCCCGCGTTGAGCGAATCGCGCTGTGCATGACGCAGGCCGCCGAGTCCCGGCAGGTGCACATAGCCCAAGCCGGCCTTCTTCAATGATCGGGGCAGGGAAGTCTGGTTGAACTGTGGATTGTGCCAGGACCGCGGCACCGTGCGCACATCCACGACGCCCGTCGCCCCGTGCGCCTGCAGCAGGCCTATGAATTCCTCGAGCGGGCGCGTGGAATGCCCGATTGTCAGCACGACCGGCGAAGGTGCTGCCCCGGGTTTCCTTTTCCCGTGCCGGCCCCCGGTCTGGGTCTTGAGTCCCGGCGCGCGCATTTTGGCACTCTCCCGCATCAACGGCGCCCGCTGGCTTCGATCAGCGGAAGGTCCGCCGCGTTCCCGACCCGGGCGTGGCGATAGGTTCGCAGCGTGACGATCACCAGCGGCACCACGCCGAAGACGATGAAGACCAGGTCGGCCGGCATCCGCGCCCATTCCATGGCGACGATCAGCGGCTGGTTGGAAAAGGCGGCGCTGCGGGCATGCCAATAGCCATGGCGGGTGGCGTCCAGCAGCTGCAACACGCCGCTCGGGAACAGATTCAGCACGACCATGCCGGCCAACCCGAGATTCAAGCCCCAGAACGAGACGCGCAGGTACCGTTGCATTTTCCCCCAATGCGCCTCGCTGGACACCTGCCGGAGGGCGAAAACGAGCAACGCCACGGCCAGCATCCCGAAAACCCCCATGAAGGCCGCGTGCGCGTGGTTGGCGGTGAGATTCGTGCCGATTTCGTAATAGCTCACCACGGGCAGGTTGATCAGGAAACCGAACACGCCGGCGCCAATGAAATTCCACACCCCGACCGCGATCAGGAAGTAGAACGTCCACTGGTGCGGCAGGCTGACCGCCTGGCCGCAGACGTCGCAACGCTCCCGGCTCAGCCGCACAAAATGGGTCGCATCCAGGGTCAGCAGGATGAGCGGCACCACCTCCATGGCGGAAAAGATCGAGGACAGCGCCATCGAGGCCATGGTCTGGCCCGTGAAATACCAGTGGTGCCCCGTGCCGATGATCCCGCTGCCCAGAAACAGCAGGGCGTCCAGGTAAATGACGCGCGCCGCGATCTGCCGCGACACCAGGCCGAGCTTATAGAACAGCGTGGCGACCATCACCGTGACGAACAGTTCCAGAAACGCTTCCACCCACAGATGGACGATCCAGAATCGCCAGGTGTCCACCACGGTGAACCGCGCCGCGCTGCCGAAGAAAAACGCGGGCAGGTAGAACAAGGGGATCGTCGCGGCGGAGATCAGGAACAAGGTGGCCATTTCCCGCCGCTCCGGATCGTGCCGCGCCGGGCCGATGGCGCGGGCGAGCAGGACCACCCAGAATCCCAAGCCCAGGACCAGCAGGACCTGCCAGGCCCGGCCCAAGTCGAGGTATTCCCAGCCTTGATTCCCAAACCAGAACCAGAGCTTGCCCGCCAGCTGTTTGATCCCGATCAGCTCCCCGAGCATGCTGCCCCCGACAACCAGCAGCAGCGCGGCCCACAGGAGGTTGATGCCCCGCACCTGTCCGCGCGGCTCGCACGAGCCCAGCGCATCCGCCAAAAACAGGCCACCGCCGACGTATGCCGTCACGATCCAGAAGATGGCCGTTTGCAGATGCCAGGTGCGCAGCAGGTTGCTCGGCAGGTAGGCGGCCAGATCGAAC
>CAZAFS010000160.1:0-6765 GCA_964484165.1 uncultured Opitutaceae bacterium
TGGCCGACGAGAAGGAGCGCGCCGAGCACCTCATGCTGGTCGACCTGGCCCGCAACGACATCGGCCGGGTGTGCAGCTTCGGCAGCGTGGTCGTGCCCGAACTGATGGTGGTGGAGCGTTACTCGCACGTGATGCACATCGTGTCGCAGGTCGAGGGCCGGATCGCCCCCGGCAAGACGGCATTCGACCTCATGCGCGCCACCTTCCCCGCCGGCACGGTCAGCGGGGCGCCGAAAGTCCGCGCCATGCAGATCATCGCCGAACAGGAGAAACTGCAGCGGGGCTTCTACGCGGGCGCCCTGGGTTATTTCAGCTACGACGGCAATCTGGACTCGTGCATCACCCTGCGCACCGCGCTCCTCAAAGACGGCCGGGTGTATCTCCAGGCCGGCGCCGGCCTCGTGGCCGATTCCGTGCCGGCCTCCGAGTACCAGGAGTGCATCAACAAGGCTTCCGCCCTGCTGAAGGCCGTGGCTATCGCCGAGGGGCTCTGAGGGGCGGAATTGGGTTCGGCGAGCGCAGCGAGGTGCGGCCATCCCGCCGGACTCATGCGGATCAACCAAGCTCTTGCGCGCAAGCGATCAGACCGTGCGGTGAATGATGTAGGAGCCTGCTTGCAGGCGATTTCTCCTGCGCCATCCTCCTTCGCCGAGGCTACGGAGGACGAGTCGCGAGCACCTGTCGGCCGTAGCTTCATGCGAAAGCCGAAGCTCGCTCCTACAACTGCAGGAGGGCAGCTCAGACGGACCGACCATCCGCGCTCCGTCCCGGGGGCCGATTAGAAATGTTCATCTTGGGAAACGCCGCGCAGGCCTCCCCTAATCGCTGCCACCACGGGACCAATCCGGACCAAATCCTGCTGCAATGCCAAGGCTGAACCTCCCACTCTAATTTTCAGCCCAGGAACTTCTTGGACGACGACCCGGCTGCGCCCCGCCCAGCATGAAAAACCTTCATTAAGCCATGGCATACCGGAAACCCGGACAATAAGAGAGCGTCATAATTGCCGTCACCTCGAATACCGCGGCTTGTTTAAGCGTCTAATATTTGAAATCCTCATTGCTTATGGCACTGCATCGCAGAATTGAACATGCGCCGGTTGCCGACTCCGAAAACAGATCGGCCCTGGCTGAAGCTGAAGTGTTGCGTGCGCCACCCCCGGCGGTCGACGCCCCACCTTCCTTCCTCGAAAAGCCCGCGCCGGCCGCCATCGAGCCCGATCCGCTGGAGCGCAGCGGCCTGCAGCTTTATCTGCAGGAAATCGCGAAGACCCCGCTGCTCACGATTGCCGAGGAGGTGACCCTCGCCCGCCGCATCCGCCGGGGCGACAAGGCCGCGCGCGACCACATGATCAGTGCCAACCTGCGCCTCGTGGTCAAAATCGCGCACGACTACAAGGATTTCGGCCTGCCGCTGCTCGACCTCATCAGCGAGGGCAACATCGGCTTGATCAAGGCCGTGGAGCGCTTCGACCCGCGCAAGGGCGGGAAGCTCAGCACCTACGCCGCTTGGTGGATCAAGCAATCCATCAAGCGCGCGCTGGCCAACCAGTCCAAGACCATCCGCCTGCCGGTCCACCTCGTGGACAAAATCTCCAAGATGCGGCGCACCGCCATGGCCCTGGCCGAGGAGTTCGGCCGCGAGCCCAGCGACGAAGAGCTGGCCATGGAGCTGGGCATCCCCACCAACAAGGTCGCCCATCTCAAGTCCGTCAGCATCCGCCCGACTTCGCTCGACGCCCCGATCAACGACGAGGGCGATTCCGCCACCTTCGGCGAGATCGTCGGCGACGAGAACGCCGTCAGTCCCTTTGAGAACGTCCGCGAGCGCAATCTCAAGTCCGACCTCGACCGGATGATCAACTCGCTCGACAAGCGCGAGGCCGACATCCTGCGCATGCGGTTCGGCCTCGACGGCCACGACGAGCTGACCCTCGAGGAGGTCGGAAAAAAATTCAAGGTCACCCGCGAGCGGGTGCGCCAGCTCCAGAACCTGGCCCTCCAGAAGATCCGCAAGCTCATGGCCCGCAATGAAGCCCAGCGGACAGTCGAGGAGATCGAACAGGAAGAGCGCCTGCGCAAGCGGATGGAGGTCCTGCGCGAGTTCTTCGAAAGCAAGGCGGCGAAGCGGGCCGGGAAGAACTGACCCGCCCTGCCCCCCGCTCGAAGGCCGGCATCCGCTGCCGGCCTTTTCTGTCGCCTGATCGGCCGCCAATGCGCGATGCGCCGCTCCCAAGACCGCCCCCTCGGGACATTTGTAGGAGCGAGCTTCGGCCTTCGTCCCGCAGGCGCGGGACTACGGCCGACAGGTGCTCGCGACCTGTCCTCCGTAGCCCGGGCGAAGGAGGATGACTGCGACGAGATCGCCTGCAAGCAGGCTCCTACAGCATTCGCCGTCGATTTGGATCCTTGCCAAAACGACCGCGGTTCTGCCGCTTGGGTTTGCTGCATCAGGATCCAACCCCCACGGCTCGCGCTCGACAGGCACCGCGGAACCTTGCACATTCCGCCCGCATTCACTCTGGCATGGCCCACCCCCTCCGCGCCGTTTTCCTGCTCGCCGCCCTCGCCGCCCTCCCCGCCGCCGGTCGCCTGGCGGCTGCGCCCTTCGATGAAGCGGAGGAACTCTACCGCGCCAAACGCTACGCCGAGGCCCGCACGGCCTTCGAGGCCGTGGCCGCCGCGGAGCCGGACAATGCCGCGGCCGCCTTCCATCTCGGCCAGCTGGCCCTGCTGCGCGACGATGAAGCGGAGGCGGTGAAGTGGCTCGAGAAAGCCACCACGCTCGCGCCGGCATCGGCCCGATACGTCCGGTCGCTCGGCGACGCCTACGGCCTTTCGGCCCAAAAAGCCGGGCTCTTTTCCAAGTTCGGCCTGGCCAGGAAATGCCTGGCCGCCTACGCGAAGGCGGTCCAGCTCGATCCCGAGGACGTCAACGCCCGCCATGCTTTGTTCAACTATTACCGGCAGGCGCCAGGCTTCGTCGGCGGGGGACTGGACAAGGCCCGGGCCGAGGCGCTCGAGATTCAAAAGCGCGATGATGTCCGCGGCACGTTGGCCCTGGCCGAAATCAACGTGGCTGAGAAGAAATTCGAGGAGGCCTTCGCGGCCCTCGCCGCGCTGCGGCAGCGGCGTCCCGGGTCGCCGGACGCCGCCTACGCGATCGGGCGCACCGCCGCGGTGAGCGGCCAGCAGCTCGAGCGCGGAGCGGCCATGCTGAAGGAATACCTGGCGCGGACGCCGGATGACGGCCAGCCGCCGCTCTGGGCCGCCCATTGGCGGCTCGGACAGATTTGCGAGAAACAGGGCAACCCCGCCGGCGCGCGGGCCGAATACCAGGCCGCGCTGGCGCTCAATCCGACCCAGCCCCAGGTGCTCGAGGCCATCCAGCAGGTGAAGTGAGCGGCGGCGCAAGCTCCACCGGACCCGCGCGAGGCAGGCCCGCCGATCTTGTAGGGCGGGGTCGCCGAACCCCGCCTCCCGACGCAAGGCGGCATTTGACGGTGGCATTGCGCGACATGGGCGGTCTTCAAATCTCCAATTTGCCACCGTCATCCTGAGCGCAGCGAAGGATCCAGTTAGATTCAATGGTGAGCCTGGACGGCGTCTCACTGGATTCTTCACTTCGTTCAGAATGACAATCTGGTTCTGACGACACCCTCCGGGCGATTCCGCCATTTCGCCCTGCGGCGCGGACTCCCTCACCCTCGCCACCGCGCCACGCTTGCCGAAATCCCGTCCGGTGACATGTTTCAGGGCATGTCGGAATCCGCCGCACCGTCCCGGCGTGTCGCCCAACCTCCCGCCGGGCGCCCGCTCCTCCTCTTCGACGGGGATTGCGGATTCTGCCGCCTGTGGGTCGAACGCTGGCGGGCGGCCGGCGTCGGACGGCTCGACATCGCCCCGTCGCAGGAAGCCGGCGCCCGGTTTCCGGAAATCCCCGCCGCGGCCTTCGAACGCGCGGTGCAGTTGATCGACACCGACGGCGCCGTGACGTCCGCCGCGGAAGCGATCCTGCGGGCCCGCGCCATGGCCGCCCGCCACGCGGGGCTGCTGGCCGCCTACCAACGCCTGCCCGGTTTCGCGCGCCTCGCCGAGGGCGTCTACCGGATGGCGGCGGAGCACCGGCCGCTGCTCTCGTGGCTGACGCGCCGGTTTTGGGGCGCCGACGTGCGCCGCCCGACTTTCAGCTTCGGTGCCTGGCTTTTTCTGCGGCTGCTCGGCGTGGTCCACCTCATCGCCTTCGGCTCGTTCTGGATCCAGCTCAACGGTCTGGTCGGGCCGCACGGCGTCATGCCGGCGCAGCCCTACCTCAATGCCGTGCGCGACCAGGTGGGCGCGGCGCGGTTCTGGGCCCTGCCCACCTTGTGCTGGTTTTTCGGCGCGGGCTGGTTCCTCCACGTGCTGTGCGCCGCCGGCGTCGCGCTCGCGTTCGCACTCATCGCTGATGTGGCGCCCGCCGCCTGCGCCGCCCTGCTCTGGGTCGTGTACCTGTCGCTCTGCGCGGCGGGCCAGGTCTTCCTCAACTACCAGTGGGACGCGCTCCTGCTCGAAGCCACGCTGCTCGCGGTTTTTCTTGCGCCCTGGTCGTGGTGGTCGTGGCGGCGGCGCGACGATCCGCCGCGGCTCGCGCGCTGGCTGCTGTGGTGGCTTTTGATCCGGCTGATGCTGCTGTCCGGCGCGGTCAAACTGCTCAGCGGGGACCCGACGTGGCGGAACCTCACCGCCCTGACTTACCATTTTCAGACCCAGCCGCTGCCCACCTGGGTGGCCTGGTATGCGCAGCAGCTTCCGGCTTGGTTTCTCAGGCTCTCGTGCACGGTCATGTTTCTCATCGAACTGGGCGCCCCGCTGCTACTGCTGCTGCCGCGGCGGGCGCGCCACGCCGGCGCCACGCTCCTGATCGGCCTGCAGGCGCTCATCGCCCTCACGGGCAACTACGCGTTTTTCAACCTGCTGACCGTCGCCCTCTGCCTGCTGTTTTTCGACGACGCGTTCTGGCGGAACTGGCGGCGCCGTTTTCACCGTGCCCCGCGGCCGGAGCCGGCCTACCCGCCGCCGGCACCGTCCCGCGGGTGTCCGCGCTCCGTGCTCCTGCCCGCCGCGGGCTTGGTTCTGTTTTTCACGGTCATGCACACCCTGCTGGTGGTGCGGCGGCACGGCCCCTGGCCCGGCTGGATGTACCGCACGCTGGCGCTGGCCCAGCCCCTGCGCAGCTTCAACACCTACGGCTTGTTTGCAGTCATGACCACCGAACGGCCGGAAATCATCCTCGAGGGCTCCAACGACGGCCGCACCTGGCTGCCGTACGAATTCAAGGCCAAGCCGGGCGACCTGCGCCGGCGGCCGGGCTTCGTCGCGCCCCACCAGCCGCGGCTCGATTGGCAGCTCTGGTTTGCCGCGCTGGATTACCCCCAGCGCGATCCCTGGGTCACCAGCCTCTGTGCGCGCCTGCTCCAGGGCTCGCCGCCGGTGCTGGCCCTGTTCGCCTCCAATCCCTTTCCCCGGCAGCCGCCGCGGCTGGTCCGTGCCGTGCTCTACGACTACACCTTCACCGTCCGCGCCACCCGGGTCGCCACCGGCCGCTGGTGGGACCGGACGCCGGTCGACCTCTACGTCGCGCCGCTTTCGCTGCGTTGAACCTGACTCGCCTGCGACGCAATTTTCTCGCCCCCGCCCCGACTCTGGCCCTCGCTGTTCCCCATGGCCGCCGCCAAAGAGGACTTCCTGCGCCTGCTCGGTGAGAGCGTCGCGGCGGGCGCGTTCATCAAACTCACGCTGGGCGCGTACCGCGGGGCCGACGCGACCCTGCGCAACCTTCACGTGCGGCCGGTCGCCCTGCGCGCCGGCCCCCACCTGTCGTTCGTCTGGCGGCACGCGACGCGCGACATCACCAAGAACCACCCGCCCGCCGCAGCCCTGGAGTTGCTCGCCGCGCTGGTCGGCGGCGATTTCGGCAGCGCGCACCTGTTTGCCACCGATCGGGACGCCCAGCTCGAATTCGCCGCAGACGGCTCGGCGCGGCTGAAGCTGCTGCCGCACGAGACGGCCGCGCCGGCGACCGGCGCGCACGACCGGCAGAAGGCGCGCCTCATCCCGCCCGCCAGCCGCTGGCTGCAGCTCCTGGGCGTGACCACGCCCGGCGGCGTCGCGCGCGAGGGCATGGCGGCCAAGCTCAAACAGATCGAACGGTTCGTCGAACTGCTCGCGCCGCTGGTCGCGGCCGCCCCGCTGCCCGCCGACCGGCCGGCCGAGGTGGCGGACATGGGCTGCGGCAAAGGCTACCTCACCTTCGCCGCGTGGCAGTACCTCCACGAGGTCGCCCGGCGGCCCGTCCACGTGCGCGGCATCGAGCTGCGGCCGGAACTCGTCGAACTCTGCAATCGGGCCGCGCGGGACTGCGGTTGCGACGGCCTCGAATTCGCCGCGGAGACCATCGCCGATGCGCCGCTGGCCGCCCTCGACGTCCTGATCGCCCTGCACGCCTGCGACACCGCGACCGACGACGCCATCGCCCGGGGCATCGCCGCCGGCGCCGCCCTGATCGTCGTGGCGCCCTGCTGCCACAAGGAGCTGAGTCCCCAGCTCACGGCCCCAGCCGTGCTCGCGCCCGCGCTGCGGCAGGGCATCTTCCACGAGCGCGAGGCGGAGTTCGTGACGGACGCGCTGCGCACGCTGCTGCTTGAGTGGGCCGGCTACGACGCCCGCGCGTTCGAGTTCATCTCCACCGAGCACACCGCGAAGAACCTGATGATCGCGGCCGTGC
>CAZAFS010000161.1:0-3308 GCA_964484165.1 uncultured Opitutaceae bacterium
TACGAGCCGGTGATCTACGACGGCGCGGGCCATGGATTCATGCGCGCCGGCGAGGACGATAAGCCGACGCCGGGCAACCAACAGGCCATGACTGCCGCTTGGCAGCGCTGGCTCGAGCTGCTCGCCAAGACCACCGCCGCCTGACGCTAGGCGGCGCCCTTGATGTCGTGGGGCGGGGCGCCTTGATCCGCCTCGCGCAGCCGCGCCAGGTCGGGATCCGACGTCGCGGCTTCCCGGAAGGACTGATCCAGGTCCACCGCGCGGCCGACGCGGCGGCGCGCCTCGGTGAGGTCGCCGCGCAGGCAGGCATAACAGCCGAGGTTGAACTGGATGGTCGCTTCCTGCGGATGAGTGCGCTCCGCCTCCAGCAGAATCGCTTCCGCGGCTTCGAGCGACCGGCTGCGCCGCGTGGCATAAGCCCATGAGATCCACCACCCGGCCTCACCGGGTCGGCGCAGCACCAGCTGGCGGGCGGTCTCGACCAACGCCGGCCATTTCTCCTGCTCTTGCAACACTAGGGCGCGCAGTTCCAGCACCTCGGTTTCCTGGGCGGCGCCGGCGGGCACCTGCTCCAGCTCGACGGCGGCTTCTGCGACCATGCCGAGGCCGAGATAGCCGCGCGCGTGCGAAAGCCGCCATTTGAGATCCACCATGCCGGACACGGTACGACGCGAAACGCCGGGTTCAAGCCGGCGGACTCGCCCGCGTCCAGCGCCGGCGGATCGATCGAGGTCGCGGGCGGCGGGCAGTGAATTTCGCCGGGACGATTGCGACCACAAATGCGTTGCCCACGGGCCGGAGAGATGCCTGCATGGCGATCGCGAGGCACGTCGCTTCGTCCCATTCCCCCTCCTCATGAAATCCAAGATTCTCGTGGCGACCCTCGCCGCCTCGCTGTCCCTGCTGCTCCGGCCGTGCCCGGCTGCCGATGAACCCGCTGCTCCCAGCGAGGCCCGGCAGGAACTTCAGCAGCTCGTGACCAAGGTCAAGGCCCAGCTCCAGGCCGGCAAGAAAACCGAGGCGGATCTGGCGGCCGAACTGAAGGGGTTCGACGCCCTGCTGGCCAAGCACAGCGGCGAGAAGACGGACGACGTCGCGCAAATCCTGCTGATGAAGGCCATGCTTTACGTGGAGGTGTTCGAGAACCCGGTCAAAGGGGCGGAACTGATCCGGCAGCTCAAGGCCGACTTCCCCGACACGACGCAGGGCCGGCAGGCCGACCGCATGCTGGCGGCATTGGCCCAGCAGGAGGAGGTGGCGAAGGTCCAGGCGGCGCTCGCCGTCGGCAAGCCGTTCCCGGATTTCGCGGAAAAGGACCTGGCGGGCCACCCGCTCTCGCTCTCGGCCTACAAAGGCAAGGTGGTGCTGGTCGATTTTTGGGCCACCTGGTGCGGTCCGTGCGTGAATGAACTGCCCAACGTGCTCGCCGCCTACAAGAAATACCACGACCAGGGTTTTGAGATCGTCGGTATCAGCCTGGATGAGGAGGAAGCCAAGCTGACCGGCTTCCTGAAGGAACAGGGGATGACGTGGGCGCAGTTTTTCGACGGCAAGGGCTGGGAAAACAAGCTGGCCGTCAAATACGGCATCCAGAGCATTCCGGCCACGTTCCTGCTCGATGGCGAGGGGACGATCATCGCCCGGGATCTGCGCGGCCCCGCGCTCGAAGCGGAGCTGGCCAAACGGCTGGGGCAGAAATAGCGCGACGCGCGGTGCGCCCCGCGATTGGGGGCGCCCGGGCCGGCCGGCCGGCGTCACCCGTGAGGTTTGCCGCCGTGGAGATTCTTGCTGACCTCCACGGCATCCTGCCTGGCGTCAGGCCGTCGGCGGCGAGCCAAAATGGGCGGCGTGGGCGGCGTAAGCCGCGGTGTCGGCCAGCATGGCCTCGATGGCCGCCTCGATGGGCGCGGCACGCACCAGGCCCGAGAACACGGCCTTGTCGCCGATCACGTCGGTCACCACGAACGCAGGCCGCTGCGCGATTTGGTGCGAGTGGAACTCGGCGGTTGAGGCCTCGACCCGCGCCTTCACCTCGGCGGACTCGGCGCGGGCGCGGAGTTTGGCCGCATTGAGACTGGTGGCCGCCGCGGCCACCGCCACCGCCTCGGCCATGTCGCCGATCCGGCGGCCCTCGCGTTCGGCGGCATGGGTCAAGGCCAGGCGCAGGCGGTCGTCAGTAAAGCCCAAGTCCCGGCCCGCCTCGGCGACGAGATTGGGCGCGCGATAGTCGCCTGCACGCTCGGGTTCAAGCCAGCCCGAGTTGAGCATGTAGGGGGAACGCAAGATCGTGCCGCTGCGGCGGTAGAACCAATCGCATTGGGCGCGCGACACCGGGAAGTCTCCCGGATTCATGAGCGCGATCTTCCAGTCGAACTGGACGCGCCCGGCGTGACGGGCTTTGAGCTCGGCCCAGGCGGGCTCGGCCCAGTGGCACCAGGAGGAGAGGACTTCGAGGTAATAGGTGACGGTGACGGCGGCCATGGCGATAACCTCGATGGTCGGCGGCCTAGCGTCAACGATCGCCATGATTGAAGAATGAAAAAGAAAGAGGACCGCGCGCCGCAGCTCTTTCTTCTTCAGTCTTCCCTCTTCCCCTGCGCGATCGCGCGGGGCGCGATCGCGTGCTGCGCCACCCACGCCTCGTACTCCGGGCGCGGCATGAACCGCAGGGACGCGGAATTGATGCAGTAGCGCAGGCCGGTCGGCGCCGGTCCGTCGTCGAACACGTGGCCGAGATGGGCGCCGTCGACTGCGCAGTGCACCTCGCTCCGGACCATGCCGAAGCTGGAGTCCGTCTCCACGGCGACGAACTTCGGCTCGACCGGCTTGGTGAAACTGGGCCAGCCGGTGCCGCTGTCGAACTTGTCCCGGCTGTCAAACAGCGGGGTGTCGCTGCACACGGAAAAATAGACGCCGTCGGCGTGGTTGTCCCAATAGGCGTTGCGGAACGCCGGCTCGGTGCCCTGCTCGCGCGCAACGCGATACTGCTCGGCGGTGAGGAGCTGGCGCCACTCGGCGTCAGTGTGCCGCACCGGCGTCTTGCTCATGTCAATGACGACGTTGGAGGGCAGGCCGCACGCGGATTTCGGGCCGTCAATCGTGCAGGCGGCGCCCGTGGTGGAGTCGGAGGGTTTCATGGTGGAATCGGCCGCGCGGCTGCGCCCGGCGATCCCGCAGGCGAGGGCAAGCAGGGCGGCAAAAGCGATGAGGATGGGGCCGGGGCGGCGCATGGGGAAAAGGAAGTCGGGCGGGCAGTGAAGACAAACGGCGGAAGCGATTTGCCTTGCGCACCTGGGTGGGAGCCGCGG
>CAZAFS010000161.1:3408-6756 GCA_964484165.1 uncultured Opitutaceae bacterium
AGCACCAGATGATTGCCGTCCGGGTCTTCGAAACGCGCGAACCGGCACACGCCTGAGTCGATGGGCTCGAGCGGAAACCTGGCGCCTTGCGCCTTCAACAACGCCACCGCCTCGTCAAACTGCTCAGTCTCGAGCGCGACCGCGCCGCCATTGGCGCCGGGCTGCGTGCCTTTCATGATGGTCGACAGGGCCAGCGTGCAGGCGCCGACGTCAAATTCGACCCATTTGTCCTCCCATGAGTCGCCCTCCTTGAGGCCGAGCACGCCGCCGTAAAAGGCCCTGGCGCGGGGCATATCGCTGACGGGATAGACAAAGAACGGAATCGAGGAAAAGATGGGCTTCATGGACTGAACTCTGGCGACATCTTATCGTTTGGCAAGTCATCATTGAATATAAGATGTTGTTTGATAGTATATTGAAGATATCGCTCTCTCGTTGCGCCATGAATAGCCGTTGACATGATAATGAAATAGCCATGAAGATGTTGATGCAATGCAGACAACCGTGACGGGGCGCAATCAAGTGACCATCCCGGCCAAGTTGGCGGCCGAGATGGAGATCGCTGCCGGCACTCGTCTGGAATGGCGGCGGGCGGGCGGTCGAAACGAACTGCGAGTGCGCATCCTGCCGAGTCTGGCCTCGTTGGCGCAGTCCCTGCGCGGCGCGGGGCGGCCCTTTCTGAAAGAGGGGCAGGATCCGGTGGCCGACTTGCTGCGCGAACGGTCCGCCGAGGCGGGGGAGGGTTCGGATCCGGCATGATCACCCATCTCCTCGATACCTCGGCGATTCTCGCCCACTATTTCAATTCGGCCGGCGCCGGCGAGGTCGACACGCTCTGGCGTGATCCGGCCAACGTCATCGGCCTGTCCGTGCTCACCCTGGTGGAACTGCACGGTCGGCTCGACGCGACGGTCGCCGACGCCGCCGAACGGGAGCGGATTTTTCACCTCTACGCCGACGAACTTGCGGTGGTGATTGATGTCGATGACGCCGTGGCGCGATTCGCCGGCGAGTATCGGGCCGCCGCGCCGGCGGGCCTGCCGCTCGCCGACGCGGTCATCGCCGCGACTGCGCGCGCCGAAAACGCCGTGCTCGTGCATCGCGATCCGCACTTCGTCGCGCTCGGCGCCGCGGCCCCGCGCCAGTTGATCCTGCCCGACCAACCCTGAACCCGACCCCTTTCTGATGGCCAATCACAACTACACCGAAGCCAGCATCAAGACCCTCTCCTCGACCGAGCACATCCGGCTGCGGCCGGGCATGTACATCGGCCGCCTCGGCAGCGGCGGCCATGCCGAGGATGGCATCTACGTGTTGCTCAAGGAGACCATCGACAACGCCGTCGACGAATTCACCATGGGCTACGGCAAGAAGATCGAGGTCGAACTCACCGACCGCACCATGCGCGTCCGCGACTACGGCCGCGGCATCCCGCTCGGCAAGGTCCTCGAATGCGTCTCGATCATCAACACCGGCGCCAAGTATGATTCCGAGACGTTCAAGAAGGCCGTCGGCCTCAACGGCATCGGCCAGAAGGCGGTCAACGCGCTCTCCTTCGCCTACCGGGTGGAGGCCGTGCGCGAGGGACAGGCCAAGGTCGTCGAGTTCTCCCGGGGCAAGCTGAAGAAGGATCACAAGGTCGCGCGCACCGGCGAACGCAACGGCACCATCGTCGAGTTCATGCCCGACGAGGCGTTGTTCGGCGCGGACTTCCGGTTCCGCCCCGAGTACATCGAGGACCTCCTCTGGAAATACGCCTTCCTCAACCGCGGGCTCACCCTCACGTTCAACGGCAAACCGTTCCGGTCCGAGCACGGTCTCCGGGACCTGCTCGAAAAGACCCTTAGCGGCGACATCCTCTATCCGATCATCCACCTCGAGGGGGAGGACATCGAGATCGCCTTCACCCACGGCGCGCACTACGGCGAGGAGTACTACTCCTTCGTCAACGGCCAGCACACCACGATGGGCGGCACCCACCAGCAGGCCTTTCGCGAGGCCGTGGTCGAGGTGCTGCGGAATTTCTACAAGAAGGATTACGACGCCGCCGACGTGCGCCAGTCGATCATCGCCGCCGTCTCCCTCCGCGTCATCGAACCGGTGTTCGAATCGCAGACCAAGACCAAGCTCGGCTCGACCGACCTCGGCCCCGGCGGTCCGCCCATCCGCCAGTTCCTCGGCACGTTCGTCCAGCAGCAGCTCGACGCCCACCTCCACCGCAACCGTGAGACGGCCGAGGCGCTGAAGCGCAAGCTCGAGGACAACGAGCGCGAGCGCAAGGAGCTGGCCGGCATCCGCAGCCTCGCCCGCGAGCGCGCGAAAAAAGCCTCCCTCCACAACCGCAAGCTGCGCGACTGCCGCCTGCACCTCGGCGACCGCGACGAGCGCGCCGAGCAGAGCACGCTCTTCATCGTCGAGGGCGACTCCGCCGCCGGCTCGCTCACCGCCTGCCGCGACGTGCAGACCCAGGCGGTCTTCGCCCTCAAGGGCAAGCCGCTCAACACCTACGGGCTGTCCAAGAAAGTGATCTACGAAAACGAGGAATTCCACCTCCTGCAGTCGGCCCTCAACCTGGAGGAGGGGCTGGAGGGATTGCGCTACAACCAGGTCGTCATCGCCACCGACGCCGACGTCGACGGCATGCACATCCGGCTGCTGCTCATCTCGTTTTTTCTCCAGTATTTCCCCGAGCTCATCGCCGGCGGCCACCTCTTCATCCTTGAGACGCCGCTTTTCCGGGTGCGCACGAAAAAGGAAACGGCCTATTGCTACAGCGAAGCCGAGAAGCGGGCCGCGCTGGCCCGGCTCGGCGCCGGGTCGGAGATCACCCGCTTCAAGGGCCTGGGCGAGGTTTCGGCGGGTGAATTCAAGGATTTCATCGGCGAAAACATGCGGCTGGAACCGGTGACCCTGGCCCACCTGCACGACAGCGACAAGCTGCTCGCCTTTTACATGGGCAAGAACACGCCCGAACGCCAGGACTTCATCGTCGACAACCTCCGGGTCGAGCAGGACCTGGTCGAGGCATGAGTCGATGAAACCACCAGGGCACAAAGCCGTAAAGCAGCCTTAGCGCCCTATGGCGGGTCTTCAAACCTAGGCTGTCATTCTGAACGAAGTGAAGAATCCAGTGAGACATCGACGGTACCCACAGCGGAGGCCTATTGGGTGCTTCCTACTTCGCCAAGGCTTCGCAGGACAGGTCGCTGCGCTCAGCATGACAAATGCCCAAAACACGGAGTTTGAAGACACGCCATAGTGTCTTTGTGGTTCAAGTATCTTTTTCCGCAATGGCCAGACGCAAGAAAGACACCAAGCAGATCGAACTCCCGCTCAACGGCGCCGCCG
>CAZAFS010000162.1:0-6753 GCA_964484165.1 uncultured Opitutaceae bacterium
GCGTGTCGCCGCCCGACTTCGACATCGACTTCTGCATGCGCCGCCGCGGCGAGGTGATCGACTACGTCCGCGGCAAATACGGCAACGACTGCGTGGCCAACATCATCACCTACGGCACGCTCGGCGCGAAGATGGTCATCCGCGACCTCGCCCGCGTGCACAACCTGCCCTACGCCGAGGCCGACCGCCTGGCCAAGATGATCCCCGACGAGCTCAACATCACGCTCGACGACGCCATCGCCAAGTCCGGCGAGCTCCGCGCCGAGCTGGAGCGCAATCCGGTGGCCCGGGAGATCGCCGAGCAGGGCCGCGTACTCGAGGGCATGGTGCGCAACACCGGCAAACACGCCGCCGGCATCATCATCACCGACACGCCGCTGGAGGAGTACGTGCCGCTCACGCTGCAGGAGGGTGACGTCACCGTGCAGTACGACATGAACGCGGTGGCCAAGCTCGGCCTGCTCAAGATGGATTTCCTCGGCCTCAAGACGCTCACGGTCATCGCCGACGCCATCGAAAACGTCCGCCGCACGGTCGACCCGGCCTTCGACATCGAGACGATCCCGCTCGACGACGCCCGGACCTTCGCCCTGCTCAACTCCGGCCGCACCACCGGCGTGTTCCAGCTGGAGTCCGGCGGCATGCAGGGGCTCTGCCGCCAACTCCAGGTCTCGAGCATCGACGAGATCATCGCGCTCATCGCGCTCTACCGGCCCGGGCCGATGGAGTGGATCCCCTCCTACATCCGCGGCAAGATGGACCCGAGCACGGTGAAATTCCCCCACCCGCTGCTCGAGGACGTCTGCCACGAGACCTATGGCGTCATGGTCTACCAGGAGCAGGTGATGGAGGCGGCCAAGATCATCGCCGGCTACACGCTCGGCGGCGCCGACATGCTCCGCCGCGCGATGGGCAAGAAGGATCCGGTGGCCATGGCGGAGGAGCGCGACAAGTTCGTCGCCGGCGCCAAGCGGCTCCACGCCATCGACGAGGACACCTCCAACGCCATCTTCGACATCCTCAACAAATTCGCCGGCTACGGCTTCAGCAAGTCGCACTCCGCCGCCTACGCCATCCTCAGCTACCAGACGGCCTACCTGAAGGCGAACCACCCCGTGCAGTTCATGGCCGCCGTGCTCAGCTCGGAGCTGGGCAACGCCGACAAGGTCTCCCATTTCGTCGACGAGGCGCTCGCCATGGGCATCCCGGTCCTTGGCCCCGACGTGAACGAGTCGCGCGAGAGTTTTACCCCGGTGATCGGCAAGGTTCAGGGTTCAGAGTTCGGAGTTCAGGGTTCGAGCACTCCAACCCAGAACCCGGAACCCGGAACGCCGAACCCGATTCCCGCCACCGGCGACACGGCCGGCAAGATCAGATTCGGTCTCGCCGGCATCAAGGGCGTGGGCGAGGGCGCCGCGCAAAAAATCCTGGCCGAGCGCGCGGCCGGCGGCCCGTACCGGGACTTCGCGGACTTTCTGCTGCGCGTCGACATCCGGGCCATCAACAAGCGGGTGCTGGAGAATCTCGTCGCCACCGGCGCGTTCGAATTCAGCGGCGCCTCGCGGGAGGGGTTGTTTGCGCAGATCGACGACGCCCTGGCCGCGCTCGGCGAACTGCAGCGCAAATATCCCGCCCTGCGCCGCGAGCCCGAGGCCGCGGTCCAGCCGGCCGAATCGGCGGAGAAGATGCTCTTCGAGATGACCGGCATGGCGGCGGCGGCCCCGCCCGCCCCGGCGGTGCTGGCCCGCGAATTCGCCGAGCTGCTGCGCCACACCCACCGCAGTTCCGGTCCGGCCGCGGCCGGGCCGGCCGAGGACCACGCCGTGCTCGATCTTGGCTCTGGCGCCGGGTCCGCGGTCCGGACCAACGGCGCCAAGGCGCCCGCCGCCGGCCCGGCGGAACGCCGGCTCACCACCGCCAACCGCCTCCAATTCGAGAAGGAGCTGCTCGGCTTCTACGTCTCCGGTCACCCGATGAACGCGTTCGCCGGGCTGGCCGAGGCGATCGACACGGTTCCGGCGGACCAGCTGCTGGAGCTGCCGGACCGCAGCGAGTTCCGCCTCTGCGGCATCGCCACCGGCATCACCAAGAAGCTGGCGCGCAAGGACAACCGGCCGTGGGCGGCATTCACCCTCGCCACCCGGAACGGCTCAGTGTCGATGAACATGTTCTCCGAGGCCTACGCGGAATACGCCCGGCACCTCGTAGCCGAGGCGCCCGTGCTCGTGCAGGGCAACATTCTCGTCGGCACTGACGGCGTGCGCCTCAACGTCCGGGAATGCCTGCCGCTGGAGGCCGCGGTCGCGGCGACGATCAAGAAGATCACCTGGCTGCTGCAGCCCGATCATCCCGCCACCCCGGCGTTCCTGCGCGAGCTCCGCGCCGCGGTCGACGCAAACCGCGGCGAGACGCGCCTCGAGTTCGCCTTCGTGCTGCCGGACCACATCACCCCCGTGGCCGAGGCGCCGGCCAGCCTCGGCTGGCGGGTCGGTTCGGCGCCGTTCCAAAAATTCCGCGCGCACCCCGCCGTCGCCGGCGCGCTGGTCGAGGCCCGGCGCCTGCAATTGAAGGAAAATCGCCGCTGGGCGAAGCGCGGGTGAGGCGGATTGGTTTGGGATTTTGGGGTTTGGGTTGGCCGATGATGCGCTGGCTTTTCACTGCTTGCCGCGTAACTTTTTGCTCCATGCGCACCACCTTTGTGTTCGCCGCCCTGCTGGCCGCAGTGGTGCTCCGGTCCGAACCGGAATACCCCAACCGCGGACCCGACATTTATGACCCCAGGGCCGACGGCTCTGGCCTCATCGACGCGGCGCTGCGGCAGGCCGCCGCCGGACACAAACGGGTGCTGCTCGATTTCGGCGCAAACTGGTGCCCCTGGTGCCATGCCCTCCACCGGCTGTTCACGACCGACGCGGAGGTCCGCCGCCGGCTGGCCGCCGACTACGTGGTCGTGATGATCGATGTGAACAAACGGCACGGCCCGGCGCGCAACGCCGCCGTGAACGAGAAATACGGCAACCCGATCAAGGAGGGCCTGCCGGTGTTGGTAGTGCTCGACGCGGACGGACGCCAGCTGGTGACGCAGGAAACCGGCGCGCTCGAAAAGGCCGGCGAAGGCGAGGCGCACGATCCGGCGAAGGTCGTCGCCTTCCTCGCCAAATGGGCTCCGCCGCCCACCGCCACCGGCCCGTGATCAAGAAACTCGTCAGCGGTGGCCAAACCGGCGCAGATCGGGCCGCCCTCGACTTTGCGCTGGACCACCACCTGCCCCACGGCGGTTGGTGCCCGCGCGGACGGCGTGCCGAGGATGGTCCGCTGGCCGCCCGTTATGAACTGCGCGAGACGCCCGGCGACGACCATGCCCAACGGACCGAGTGGAATGTCCGCGACAGCGACGGCACGGTGATCTTTTCACTGGCGGCGGAGCTCGCCGGCGGTTCCGCGCACACCGCCAGCTGCGCCCAGCGGCTTGGCCGGCCCTGGCTGCACCTCACGCCCGCCGCGCCGCATCCGGCGCGGCAGCTGCGCGAGTTTGTCGCGGCGCATGCCCTCACCACGCTCAACGTGGCCGGGCCGCGCGCCAGCGAGGAGCCGGGTGTGGGCGCGTTCGTGCGGCGCGTGCTGGCGGACGCGTTTCCGCCGATCTGAATTTCGGATACCCGATACTGGAAACCGGATGGTTTCCGTCGAGCCGCGCTCCGCCCGACTTGCGCCGCGCCCGCGACTGACGTAATTTCTACAGTCCCATGACTTTCCTCGGACTCGGCGATCGCACCTGGCTGTGGCTGGCATCGGCCTGCTATCTGGCCGGATTTTTGCTTGGCACCGTCTCCCTCCTGCGCGACCGGCGCCATTCGCACGTGGCCATGTACACCATCATCGCCGCCGGTTTCCTGCTCCAGACCGCCGGCCTCTTCCTGCGCGGCCGCGCGATGCAGAGTTGTCCGATCGGCAACATGTTCGAGATCTTCCAGTTCACCGCGTGGTCCGCCATCTCGCTCTACCTGCTGATTGGCGCCACCTTTCGCCTGAGCCTGCTCGGGTATTTCACGTCCTGCCTGTCCGCGGTGCTGACGCTCGTCTCGCTCGCCACGCCGCCGTGGGACGCGGCCCACCGGATCGCGCCGTTCGGCGGCCACGCCTGGGTCGCGTTTCACGCCGCCCTGGCGCTGTTCAGCTACGGGGTGTTCGCCCTGCTGGCCCTCACCTCGGGCATGTACCTGCTTCAGACCTACAGCCTCAAATACAAGCATCTGCACGGGCTCTTTTCGTTCCTGCCCTCCATCCTCGACCTGGACCTGATCAGCGTGCGGCTGCTGGTCACCGGAGTAGCCCTCATGACCTGGTCGCTGGGCATCGGCTCGGTTCACTGGTTGCAGGATCTTGCCAGCGTGGACCTGCCCAAGCTCCTGACGGCCGGACTGTGGCTGGCCTACCTGGTGGTGATGGTGCTGCGGCTCAGCCGCCGGCTGGTCTCGCAGCGCCTGGCGTGGACCTGCCTGGTCTTGTTCGCCGCCGCCCTGCTCTCCCTCGGTCCGGTCAACGCCAGCCGTCATCCGGTGACGCCGGCGGCCCCGCCGCCCGCCCTCAAGACGTGAGCGCCCCCGCCCCCACTCTCTTCCTGCTGGGCGCCAGCCACCACACCGCGCCGCTCGAGTTGCGCGAGAAACTGGCGCTCACGGGCGACAAACTCGACGCCTTCCACGGCGATCTGCGCGTGCTCGCCGGGTTGCAGGAATACGCCGTGCTCAACACCTGCAACCGGGTCGAAATCTACGGCGTGGCCGCCGAACCCGGGGCGGTCGACCGCCTCCAGGCGTCCTTCTGCGCGCGCCACCAGATGGATCCGGCGGCGTTCGCCCGGATCCGGCTCCAGCTGCACGACCGCACGGCGGTCCAGCACCTGCTTGAAGTCGCCGCCGGCATCGACTCGCAGATGGTCGGGGAGACGGAGATTCTGGGCCAGGTGAAGGACGCCTATGCCGCGGCCCAGGCGCAGGGCACCACGGGCCCCGTGCTGAACCGGATGTTCCAGAAAACCTTCCAGGCGGCCAAACATGTGCGCACCCACACCGCCATCGGCGAGGGGCAGATCAGCGTCGCCAGCGTCGCGGTGGACCTCGCGCTCAAGATCTTCGGCGACTTGCAGCCCTGCCGCGTGCTCGTGCTGGGCGCCGGCGACATCGGCGAAAAGACCGCCCGGGCCTTCAGGAGCCGCGGCGTGGACGCGATCACTGTCGCCAGCCGGAACTTCCAGCACGCGGAGCAGCTGGCGCAGGCGCTGGACGCCCGGGTCGAGGAGTTCGAGCGCCTGTCGGCGGCGCTGCCCGAGTGCGACGTCGCGGTGTGCTCCACCGCGGCGCCCGAGCCGGTCGTGACCCGCTCCCTCACGGCGGCGGCCATGCGGCGGCGGCCGCTCCAGCCGCTCTTCCTCATCGACCTCGCAATGCCGCGCAACATCGCGCCGGACGTCGCGAACCTGCCCAACGTGTTCCTGTACAACCTCGACGATCTGGCGAAGATCGCCGAAGAAAACCTCGCGCTCCGCCAGGCCGAGATCGCGCGGGTCCGCTCGCTGCTCGCGGAAAAGGCGGAGGCGTTGTGGGGGCAGCTGACTCCGCGGTTGAACGGCGACCGCCCCGCCGGTTGACCGCCCGCTGCGGCCTCATCCGCCCGCCTGGGCCAGCCGCTCCAGCGGCACGCGCTTCAGCGCCTCCGCGAGTTCCGGCTTGCGGATCGGCTTGCTGATGTAGTCGTCCATGCCGGCCTCGAGGCAGATCTCGCGGTCGCCTTGGATGGCGTTGGCGGTAATGGCGATGATCCACGGCCGCTTGGTGCGCTCGGGCTGCTGGGCCACAATATGCCGCGCGGCCTCGAGTCCATCCATCTCCGGCATCTGCACATCCATCAGGATAATGTCGTAGTGCTGCCGCCGCAGCGCCTCCAGCACCTCCAGCCCGTTGGCCGCCAGGTCGGCGCGGTAGCCGATCGCGGCGAGCAGGTGCAGGGCGACCTTCTGGTTGACGGCGTTGTCTTCCGCGAGCAGCAGGCGGGCGGAACTGACCGGCGCCGGCCCATGGGGCCGGGGCATGATCCGGGAGGCCGCCGCGACGGGCGTCGCCGGTTCCGTGAACATGGCGGCCAGCACGTCGAACAGCTGCGACGGCTTCACCGGCTTGGTCAGGGCGGCGGAGAATAGCTTCTTCTCGTCGATCACCTCGCGCTGGCTGAGCGACGAGAGCAGGACCAGCGGCAGGTCCTGCCCATTGGGGAGGTTGCGGACTTCGCGGGCGAGCATCACACCGTCCATCTCCGGCATCTGCATGTCAAAGATGGCCACGTCGAAATGCTCGCCGGCGCGCAGCCACTCCAGCGCCTCGTGTGCCGACCGGGCGGCGCGGGGCACCATGCCCCAGCCCGCCACGACGGTGGTGAGGATCCGCCGGTTGGTGGCATTGTCGTCGACGATGAGCATGCGCCGGTCGCTCAGGTGGAGCTTGGGGCCGGCGAGGTAGGGCCGCGGCCGGGCCGGCACGAATTCCACCCGGATGGTGAAGCTGAAGACCGAGCCCTTGCCCACCTCGCTCTGCACCCACATGACCCCGCCCATGATCTCGGCCAGACGCCGGCTGATGGCCAGTCCCAGCCCGGTGCCGCCAAAGCGGCGCGTGGTGGAGGTGTCAACCTGCGTGAAGGAACGGAACAGCCGGCCCAACGCCTCCGGCGGAATGCCGATGCCGGTGTCGGCGACGC
>CAZAFS010000163.1:0-6711 GCA_964484165.1 uncultured Opitutaceae bacterium
GGCAGGATCGCGATGGCCGTGCAGCCGAGCAGCGCGCAGTCAAACGCGCCGCCGCGGCAGAAATTCCCGGTCGAGGGCCAGGCGGCCTTGTGGACCTCCGGGTCGAATTCACCGCTGACCAGGCGCGGCACGAGGCAGCCGAACGCCGCGCCCACCTTGTGCGCGCCGGTGGGAAAATACTTCCCGACCAGCCCGACGATGCGCGCCTTCACGCCGGTCAGGGCGGCGGGAACCTCGAAATAGTTGACGCCGCCAAACAGCCCCGTCTGGAGGTTGTTCTTCCAGGTGATCCGGAACAGGTTCACCGGATTCACGTCCGACAGGCCGACGCCCTTGAGCCGGGATTTGACCGCCGGTGGAATGAGGGCCGGGTCGCGGAGCTGCCGGAACGTCGGGATGATGACCCTGCGCCGGCGGCAGCGGGCGGCGGTCTTCTTGATGACCTCCGGGTGAAGGTGCTGAATGATCGCGGACATGGTCAGCCTTTCGCAGGTTGCTGGAGGAGCTTGCCCAGCGCCGCCAGCGGCGACGGGACGCGCGCCAGAAAGATCATGGCGGCGATGACAAACGGCTTGTAGCCCGCCTCGCGATACGTCGCGAGCCGGTATTTCTCGAACACTCCGGCGGACACCTCACCCTGGGCGCAACTGACGCCGGAAATGTCCGCCGGCAGGCAGTGCAGGTAGAGCGCCTGCCCGCCCCGGGTGAGCTGCATTTTCTTCTCGTCGCACTCCCAATGCTTGAACCGCGCGTTGTGGGCGAGGCACTCCTTTTCGAGCGCCTTCAGGCCGTCGCGGTCGGCCTGGTGCAGCAGCGGCGTGCGCCGGCGCATCACCTCGTAAGGCGCCCACGACTTGGGATAGACCACGTCGGCGTCGCGAAAGGCCTCCTCCATGCCCGCCACCACCTCGAACTTGCCGCCGGCCGCCGCCGCGTTCTTCCGCGCCAGGGCGACCACCTCGGGAAGCAGGTCGTAGCCCTCGGGGTGCGCCAGCGTGACGTTCATCCCGAAGCGCGTCAGCAAGCCGATGATGCCCTGCGGGACGGAGAGCGGCTTGCCGTAACTGGGGGAGTAGGCCCAGCTCATCGCCAGCTTCTTGCCGCGGAGCTGCTCCAGCGATCCGAAGTGGCGGGCGAGGTGCGTCAGGTCCGCCAGGCTCTGCGTGGGGTGATCGAGGTCGCACTGGAGGTTGACCACCGTCGGCCGCTGGTGCAGCACGCCCTGCTCGAAGCCCTCCTGCACGGCGCTCGCGACCTCGCGCATGTAGCGGTTGCCCTCGCCGAGATACATGTCGTCGCGGATCCCGATGACCTCGGCGAGGAACGAGATCATGTTCGCCGTTTCGCGCACCGTCTCGCCGTGGGCGAGCTGGGATTTGCCCTCGTCGAGGTCCGCCACCGCCAGGCCGAGGGCGTTGGCGGCGGAGGCGAAGCTGAAGCGCGTGCGGGTGGAGTTGTCGCGGAAAATCGAAATCGCCAGGCCGGTGTCGAACACGCGGAACGACCGCCCCTCCTGGTGCAGGGCGGAGAACAGTCCGGCGAGCAGCATGACCGCGCGGAGTTCGTCGTCGGTCTTCTCCCAGGTCAGGAGAAAATCGTTCCCGTGACAGTCGAGCTTCAGCGCTTGCAGCTCGGCCAGTGTTTTCTCGTGTGTCTTCATGGGCGGAAAAATCAGATTGCGGGTGGCCGTGTCAGGTCCTGGCGGGAGCCGGCGCGGCGGGCGGCGCCGCCGGCGGACGGGGCGCGGCCTGGCTGATCGCTTGGACGATTTGCTGGTAGCCGGTGCAACGGCAGAGGTTGCCGGAAATGGCCGTCCGGATTTCCGTCTCGGTAGGCTGCGGATTCCGGTCCAGCAGGGCCTTCGCACTCAGCAGCATGCCGGGCGTGCAGAACCCGCAATGGACGGCGTCGTGATCGAGGAAGGACTCCTGCAGCAGGTGGAGCCTTCCGTCCGGCATCAGGCCTTCGACAGTCGTGACTTCGCGTCCGGCGATCTGCGGGGCGGGAACGAGGCAGGAGTTCACCGGCTGGCCGTCGAGCAGGACCGTGCAGGCGCCGCATTCGCCGATCTCGCAGCCGCATTTGGTGCCGGTGAGGCCGAGATCGTCCCGCAGCATCTCCAGCAGCGTGCGGTGGGCGGGGATCGTGAGCGTATGGGCACGGCCGTTGATCGTCACGGCCACCGTGCATTCCGTGGCCGCTCGGGCCTTTCTCCTTCGGCTCTTCGGTGTGACGGGTGTTTCGTCGCCCATCGCCCCGGACGACGGCGCCTCGGCAAGCGGGGGAACCGGGCCGAAGGCACATTGCTCCAGCGCGCGTCGCACCAGCACGGCGAGCACCGGCTCCTTGTATTCCGTCGACCAGCGCCGGCCGGTTTCCCTGATCATCTCCTCGGAGACTTTTCGTCCGGCGGCGGCGAACAGCTTCGCGGCCGGCTTTTCCCCGACCAGCATCTGCTCGGCCTCCGTCACGCGCCGCCAGGTGGGGAAGGCCGCGCCGGGCACGATGCGCGCCCCGGCGATTCTTCCATCGTCGCCGATTTCGAGGATGGCGGCGACACTCAGGCGTGCAATCGAGAGCGCGTTGCGGCGGCCGAGTTTGAGGAAGGCGCTCCGGGCGGTCGCCGGCAGAGTGGGGAAGCGGATGGCCGTGAGCAGCTCATCCGGGTTCGCCTTGGTTTGATACGGCTTGAGAAACAGCTCGCCCAGGCTCAGCTCGCGCGCTCCGCCGATGGACTGCAACGTGACGGTCGCCCCGAGCGCGATCAGCGGCGGGACGGTGTCCGCGCAGGCCGCGGCGTTCATGATGTTGCCGCCGATTGTCCCGCGATTCCGGATTTGCGGCGCGCCGATGGCGGCGGCGGCGGACGCGAGCAGGGGCGCGGATCGGCGCAGGAGCTCCGAGCGCTGCAATTGCGCGTGCGTGAGCAGCGGCCCAATGACCAGGTGGCCGTCACGCGCCACAATTCTGCCGAGTTCCGCCACGCGCGAGATGTCGACGATCAGCTGCGGTTGTTTCGCGGCGGGGCGGCGAAATTCGATCAGCAAATCGGTGCCTCCGGCCAGAACGGCGGCGGCGGTGCCGTGTTCCGCGAGGAGGGAGCAGGCCTCGGCGATGGTCGCGACGGAGACGTAGGCGGCGGACTTCATGGTTGAACCCGCCCCAGTTCGCATGCATCGCCCGCGTCCGCCTCCTGCTGGAGCGAGCCGCGCGGGCCCGGCCGCGACAACTTGTGTCCCAGGAGCACACGCTCGAGCGTGGCCGGAATCTCGCCGAGGCGCCGGCCCGTGGCGTTGGCGATCGCGTTGACGATGGCCGGCGCCGCGATCTCGTTGGTCGGCTCGCCCACCGACTTGGCGCCGAACGGCCCCGCGGCGTCTTCGTTTTCGACGATGATGGCCGTGATGGGCGGCACGTCCATCGCCGTGGGAATCAGGTATTCGTCGAAATTGAACTGCTTCGGCACGGCCGCGTCGAAATCGAATTCCTCGAGCAGCCCGTAGCCGAGGCCCATGGCCACGCCGCCGTAGAACTGCCCGAGCACGGTGTTGCGATTGATCGCCTTGCCCACGTCGTGGCAGGAAACGAAGCCGACCACGTCCACCTTGCCGGTTTCGGTGTCCACTTCCACCTCCGCGACGTTCGCGCCGTAGACAAAGGTGAAGTAGGCCTCGCCCGTGCCCTCTTTTTCGTGCCACGAGGTCGGCGGCGCCTTGTGCCAGCCGAGGCCGTACAGCGGCTCGCCCCGGCGGAAACACTCGGCCGCCACCTCGGCGAACGACGCCAGGCGCCGGCCGGTGCCCTGCTCGACGAGAAAATCGTCCACGAATTCGCAGGCGGCCGCGTCCACCCCGGGCAGGGTGGCGGCGACCCGGAGCATGGTGGCCCGCACGATCTCGGCCGCCTTTTTCGCGGCCGAGCCGCCCATGACGGTGCCCCGGGAGGCCACGGTCGGCCCCGAGTCGGGCACGCGGCTGGTGTGCGTGTTGAGGAACTGGACGCGGCGCATCGGGACGCCGAGGACCGCGGCGGCGATCTGCGCCATCTGGGTCTGCGCACCCTGACCCATGTCGGTGATGCCCGCCGAGACGATCACGCTGCCGTCGGTCTGGACCGAGACGATCGCCCCCGCCGCGTCCACGCCCTCGGCGCCGAGCGACACGCCGCGATAGCTGCAGGCCAGGCCGATGCCGCGCTTCCGCGGCGCGTCCGGCGCCGCGCGATAACGCCGCCATTTCGCCGGGAAATCGGCCGCGGCGGCGGCTTTCGTCAGCACCTCCGCCAGGCTGACGGTGTGCGTGAGCCGCTGGCCCGTGGCCGTCACCGCGCCATCCTTGAATCCGTTCTGCAGGCGGATCTCGAGCGGGTCCCGGCCGACCTTCGCGGCCAGCTCGTCCATCATGGACTCGATGGCGAAGTTCACCTGCGGCGAACCGAAGCCGCGCATCGCGCCGGTGTAATTATTATTGGTGTAGACCGCGTAAACGTCGGTCGCGACGTTCTCGCAATAATACGGGCCGGTCGCCTGCACCACCGAGCGCCAGGTGACGAACGGGCTCATCGAGGCATACGCGCCGCCGTCGGCGATGCAGCGGATCTCCATCGCGGTGATCGCGCCGTCGTGCTTCGCGCCCCACCGGTAGTACAGGACATACGGGTGGCGCTTGTAGGATTCGAGCATCGACGCCTCGCGCGAGTTGACCATCTTCACCGGCCGGCCGGTGGCGAGGGCGAGCAGCGCGGCCCGGCAGCACATCGCCGTCATCACCTCGTCCTTGCCGCCGAACGAGCCGCCCAGCGTCGCCTGGACGATCTGCACCCGGTTGAGGTCGAGCCCCAGCGCGGCCGCGACCGAACGGCGGCTGGAAAGCAGATTCTGCACGCTGCCCGTGACCATCACGCCGCCGTGCTCCGCCGGCTCCGCCAGCACCGCCTCCGGCTCGAGGTAGGAGTGTTCGACGAACGGCGTCCGGAACTTCCGCTCGATGACGAAATCGGCCGCGGCAAAACCCTTTGCGAGGTCCCCCTTGCGCACCCGGTGGTGGACGAACGTGTTGTCGTCGCCGTGGATCCGGGGCGCGTCCGGCCGCAGCGCTGCCTCCGGATCGGACACGACCGGCAGCGGCTCGTAGGCCACGTCGATCCGGCCGAGCGCCTCCGCGGCGATCTCCCTCGTGCGGGCGGCGACCAGCGCCACGCCGTCGCCCAGATAGCGGACCTTGTCCACCGCGAGGATGGCCTGGTTCTTCACCACGACACCGAAGGTCTTTTCGCCCGGAATATCCTGCGCGGTGAGGACGGCCTCCACGCCCTCCAGCTGCCGGGCCTTCGACACATCGATGCTGAGGATGCGGGCGTGCGGATGCTTCGCCCGCAGCACGTCGCCGTAAAGCTGGTGCGCGACGTTGTAGTCGGCGGCGAATTTGGCCCGGCCGGTCACCTTGCCGGCGGCGTCGACCCGTCGCTCCCCCTTGCCGATGAGGCTAGGGTCCATGGGCGCGCCCTCCGGTTGCTGCGAGCTGGCGGGCCATTCGCTCCAACCCGGCGGGTGTCGGTTCAATCGTCGGGGGGATGCGGATGCCTGTCATGGCCGCGTCCACGTCCTTGAGTCCGTGGCCGGTGATGAGCAGGACGATCTGCTCGCGGGGTCGGAGCATTCCCGCGGCGCGCAATTTCGGCAGCGCCGCCACGGTGGCGGCGGCGGCCGGCTCCGCGAACACGCCGGTCTTCGCCGCCAGGAGGCGCTGGCCCTCCAGGATGTCCCGGTCGGACACCGTGAGCGAAAAACCGCCGCTCGCGATCACCGCGTTTCTCGCCAGATGGGCGTTGGACGGCACCGAGACCGAGATCGAATCCGCGATGGTCGCCGGATGGAGGGCGTTCCGATACCGCCCGGTCGTGATGTAGTGATGAATCGCGTCGGATTTCGCCGCCTGCACACAAACCAGGCGCGGCAGCCGGGAGACCAGGCCCGCGGCCCGCAGGTCCTGAAACGCCTTGAACACCCCGGCGAGAATGACGCCGTCGCCGACCGGCACGACGATGGCATCCGGAACGCGCCACCCGTTTTGTTGGAAGATTTCCAGCCCGACGGTCTTCTTCCCCTCGATCGTCAGCGGATGATAGGCGGTGTTGCGGTTCAGGCCGCCGTGAGCCGCCGTGTAGGCGAGGGACAAACGGAAGGCGTCATCGTAAGTGCCCCGGACCGGCACGACGGCCGCGCCGTAAAGGATCATCTGCACGAGCTTCGCCTGCGGGGCGTTGGCGGGCACGAAGATGAGCGCCCGCTTGCCGGCGGCGGCGCAGACGGCCGCGAGGGCGCTGGCCGCGTTGCCGGTGGAGGCGGTCACGACGGTGTCCTCCTTCAGGCGATTGGCCTCCGCCACGACGAGGAACGACGCCCGATCCTTCAACGAGCCGCTGGGATTGAGGCCGTCGTTCTTGAGCCAGACGTTGGAGAATCCGCAGGCGTCACCGAGCGCCGCCGAAAGGAAGAACGGCGTGGCGCTCATCGCGTAGGGCGGGAAGAATTCCGGCTCGACCGCGGAGAACAAACTCCAGTCGGGCCTGGTCTTCTTGAATTTCCGGCGGATGGCGCCGCAGTCGAAATCCACCGTCAGCACGCCGACGAGCGGCATGCCGGGATGGTACGCCTTCGCACAGTCCGGGCAGAGATAGCGCACCTGGTCGCGCCGGTAGCGCTTCCCGCAC
>CAZAFS010000164.1:0-6710 GCA_964484165.1 uncultured Opitutaceae bacterium
TCCTCGTAGATCCGGCCGATGTACTCCCCGAGGATGCCGACGCTGATGAGCTGCACGCCGCCCATGAAGAGGACGAGGATCACGATCGTCGGATTGCCGACGGGGAAGGGGAAGCCGGCGAGTTTCATCACCAGGTAGACGAGCGCGATGAAGATCGAACCGAAGGCGAGGGCGAAGCCGAGCTGCGTGCTCAGCGTCAGCGCAAACGTGGAGAAGCAGAAGATGCCGTTGAAACCGATGCGCAGCGAGCCGAGGAAACGGTTGTACTTGGTCTGCCCGGCAAAGCGCGGCGGCCGGTCGAAGGGGATGAGCACCTGCTTGAAGCCGACCACCGCCACCATGCCGCGCAGGAAGCCGTGCGTCTCCTTCAGTCTCACCACCTCGTTGACGACCCGCCGCGACATCAGGCGGAAGTCGCCCGTGTTGGGCGGAATGCGCACGTCGGCGATCTTGTTGATGATCTTGTAGCCGGTCTCGGCGATCAGCTGCTTGATCCAGGGTTCGCCGGTGCGATGGCGGCGCTGGGGCAGGACGACGTCATAACCCTCCCGCCATTTGGCGACCATGTCGATCACGAGCTCCGGCGGATCCTGCAGGTCAACGTCCATCACGATCACCGCGTCGCCGGAGGAGTATTGCATCCCGGCCAGGCTCGCCATCGGCTGGCCGAAGCGCCGGGAGAATTTGAGCAGCTTGACGCGTTCGTCGCCGGCGCGGTGCTCGAGGATGACCTCCTCGGTGCGATCAGGCGAGGGATCCAGGGCGAAAATGACTTCGTAATCCTCGGTGAGGCCCGAGAGGATCGGGCGTATCCGGCGAAGAAACTCGGTGACGTTCTTTTCCTCGCGGTAGACCGGCACGACGATGCTCAGCAGCATGACGGGAAGGAAAGCGGAAAACCGGCGGGGCGGAAAGACCGAAAACTGCCGCCCGTGGGGGCGGATGGCTTACTCGAAGCCGATGTTGTCCAGGCGGAAGGAGCGCTCGCGGGCATCGGGCGGAGTCAACGGGTAGCTGCTTGGGGCGGAGAGCGAGAGGGTGGTGGCCTGGGTGGCCGAAAGGGGCACGGTGATGCGCTCGACCTTCTGCAACTCCAGACTGCGGGTTGCCGGCGGGCCGCCGTTGACGCTGACGGCCAGCGGCAGGTCGGCGTGGGCCGGGAAACGCACGAGGTCGACCAAGGCCTGCGTGAAGCGGGTGGTGGCGGGAAACGAAAAGTCGATGTGCCGGTCGACCCACCCGTCGCTGTCGGCGCGGTTGATGTCGAAGAGGTAGCCCGACTTGTGCCAGCCGCGGACAAAGAGGTCGGTGCGGCTCTGGTTCTCGAAGGAGATGTTCTTAATCAGGAAGGCGCGCTCGCGCGAATCGCGGGGCAGGGCAAACACCCGGTCCGAGTCGAGGCGGACCGCGTGGCGGCCGCCGGCGGGCAGCGGCACGAAGAGACTCAGGTAGGTGGCGCGCGGAGCGCGGTGGGCCTGGGTCGGCTGGCCGTCGACGTAGACCTTGACGTCGTTGGCGGGCACACTGGCCCAGCCGGGCATTTCGAGGTCGATCTTGAGCACCTTGAACTCCGGCAAGGCCGGGGTCTTGAACGTGGCGCTCGAGCCGATCCAGCCGTCCTGGTCGACGCCGGCGAGTTCGAGCCTGTCCCCCTTCTGGTTGGCGAGGTTGCGGAAGGCAGCAAAGTTGGGCATGTCGCCGACGGAGATCTCGCGCACGAAGGCGGACACCGGCCGGTCGTCGCCGCGGCCGTAGACCTCTGCGTCGGAAAAATGAAGCGAGATGGACGTGATCGCGGCCGGTTCGCGGATGAGGCGGGTGAGGGTGAAATCGCCGGCGTTCAAGTGCACGATCTCCGTCGGCTTCTCGTTGATCGAGACCGTGAGGTCGACGCCGTCCTGGCGAAACGTGGGGGTCGCGGGGATCAAGCCCTTGAATTCCAGCACCTGGCCGGGATGGGAGGGCCCCAGCTTGAAATAGGCGTCCCGCGCCACCCAGCCATCCTCGTAGACGCCGGAATACTCGAGTCCGGGATACTTGTACAAATCCCAGGGGAAGCTGGTGAGCTTCATCGGCCGGGACAGGGCGCGATATTGCTCGTCGGTCATGACCGAGACGTCCCGCACGAAGCCGTCGAGGCGCCGGTCGTCGAGGTTGTACCCGATGCCGTACAAACGCATCAGGCCGGTCTTGCGTTTGAGGATCGGGGCGGGCGGGTCGCCGAAATCGAGCGTGATGTAGGCCAGTTGCTCGAAATATTCGGGGGTGATGATCGGGGAAAACACGCGGGCCGAGCCGTACCCGACGAAGGGCAGCGGGTAATCCTCCGCGCCGATCACCACGGCATGGGTCGGCAGCTTGGTGCGGCCCGCGCCGAGCGACGTGCGCGTCAGGTCGACCACCAGGCGCAGGTCCTTCGACGGATGGATGATGTTGAAGAGGTTGACGCGTCCGCTGCCGTGAAAGTATTCGCGGCCGTGGCTGATGGGTTCGGGCTCGCGCTGGAAGAAGGCCGCCTTGAACCGCGCGGAGGAATAGTAGTGGGGGCCGAGTTCCGAGTGGATGAACACCAGGCGATCCTTCACCTGGCTCTCGAGCTGGTACTGGTACGTGTGCTGCACGGTCCAGCCGTCGCCCGGGTTGGCCTTGTTGAACTGGTCGAGATTGGTGCGGACGGAGACGAGCAGGCGGTCGCGATAGCTGAGGTTGCGCGAGCCGGTTTCGGTCCAGTTGTTGGCGCGGTTGATGTCGTTGTCGATCTTGTGGATTGTGACCACGCGATAGTCGGGGACCTCGCCCTGCATGATCTCCGTGGGCAGGAGGAACCGCAGCAGCGACAGTTTTTCAATGATGCGCGCTTGCGGGCCGAGATCGGGATTGGGCGTGCGCAGGAACTTCAGCACCGCGATGTTGGCGATGTTGTCCATGTAGGAGCGGCTCAGGAACCGGGTGTCGATGTCCTGCGTGTACTGGGCGAGCAGCTTGGCGCTGACCACGTTGCTGATGTCGCTGTCGATGGCGTCATACGGCAGGTTCTTCGGCGGGTCGAAGCGGACGCCGAGGCGGGACGCATCCACGACTTCGGTGAGGCCGCCGCCGTACGTACCGAGCGAGGCGTAGCTGTAGTAGCCGTCGCTCGGCACGGTGCAGGCGAAGAAGACGACGAGGGCCGCGCGGGCCCAGCGCCGGAGCCGCGGCCGGGGGCTGCGGAAGAGGCGGATGAAACCCTGCGCCAGGAACAGCGTGGTCACGGGCTGGGCGTACATGGCCAGCTTGAAGAGGCCAAAGTCCTGGCCCTTGAAGAACAGGTAGAATCCGAGCGGGATCATGATCGCCGCGAGGTAGCCGGCCGGGGCGTCCTCCGCCAGGTTGCGCCAGGCCATCCAGAGGGTGTACCCGAGGAAGAGAAACCCCACCGCGATTTGGATCGAGATCAGGGGGTCGATGCCAACCACGCCGAAGGGGTGGAGGCCGAACAGCATCGGGACGAAGGACGGCACCAAGGTCCAGGGAAACAGCACCAAGCCGCCGCTCTGGTCGTTGATCTGCGCCATGGCCCCGAGCCCGGCCGAGCCGACCGATTGCATCACCAGCGTGTTGATGAACTCATAGGTGCTGGTGCCGAGCATCAGGAAGGTGAGCCCGGCGGTGGCGGCCACAAACAGCAGGTACCGGCGGAGCTTGGGCATGTCGGTATACCGCAGGCGGAGCATATACAGGATGCCGCCTAGCGCGAGGAAGGGCGACACCTCCGGGTACAGAATGCCGAGGGAGCAGGTGAGCAGGCCGGCGAGCAGCCATTTGCGCAGGCTGAGGTGCCGGGTGGAGAACAGCACGGCGATCACCGCCAGCAGGCTGGCGATGCCCCCGACTTGGGCGATCAATTGGTAGAGCGTGCCAAGCGCGAAGAGCGGGCTGGTCGCGAGCAGGAAGAAACCGATCAACGCCGTTTTGCGATATCGTCCCCGGTAAAGGGTCACCGCCCCCATCGCGAAGATCTGAATCATGCTCATCATCAGGATGGCCGGCATGAACACCTCATAGGGAAACCGGCCGGTCAGCGACGACACCCACGCCACGGTGAGTTCCGAGCCCGGCCGGATCTGCTGCAGGCCGTGCATGAACCAGTAATGCTGCGTGTAGTCGATGCCCTCGAGGTCGGTCTGCGTCGGCAGATCATAGTAGCCGTGCTTCAGGAAACGATCAGCGGCCAGGCAGTAGTTGGCCATGTCGTCATTGCCGTAGGACACCCAGTTGAAGCCGTAGAGGAAGAGGGGCCAGCCGGTGTAAAGCAGATAGCCCAGCGCGACGGCGCCGAACGGCGCGAGCTGACGCCAGGGCACGATGGGCCGGCGCCACCACCAGACCAGCCCGGCAAACACGGCCAGCCCCAGCGTCAGCCAGGGGCCGACGAGCTTGAACGGGATCCCCCAGACGCTCAGGCGCGTGCCGATGACCAGCAGCAGCGCCAGCCCCGTCATCGGCGCCATGAACCAGCTCCAGAGCACGCCCAACCGCAGCCGCAAAAGGCTGATGACCGCCTGGCCGACGAATGTGAGGAAAAGGAAAAGGGCGACGACGAGGAGCAGAGGAATCATGCCGGTGGAAAGAAAAAGAAGGAGTGAAAGTGAGAGTGAAAACGGGAGGGGGCGCAAGCGCAGTTGCGGCGGGCCGGCGGCATCCTTCCGGGTGTCACCAGCGCAGCCCGAGCGCGTGCAGCCGCGCCGTGACGGCGCCCTCAAAACGGATCCGCCGCGCCCAGGCGTTGATCTTCTCCAGCTCGCCCGGCCGCTCGTCGCCGTGGAACAGGGCCCGGACCCGGCGCATTTCGTCGGCGCCAGTCGTGTGGATGGCCGCGCTGGTCTTCTGCGCCGCGTGGACCCGGAAGCTGCCCAGGAAATACGGCAGGCGCACCACGCGCAGCCCGGCCCGGGTGAAGCGGGCCAGCAGGTCCCAGTCGAGCGCGAATTGGAAGCTGGGGTCGACGCCGCCGACCAGATCCCAGGCGCGCTTCCGGAAGTAGAGTGTCTCCTGCGGCACGTAATCGATCCATTCGAGCGAGTGCGGGTGGTGGCGCGGCAGGATCCACCGGCCGATCTCCTGATCGTGCTCGTTGATGATGAGGCGGTGCCCGTAGACCGCGTCGACCCGCGGATGCGTCGCAAAATACTCGCCGATGCAGCGCAGGGCGCGCGGATTGATGAAGTCGTCGGAGTTGAGCCAGGCCATCACGTCGTCGGGACCGAGACGGCCGGCGAGCCGGGCGAACCCGCGGCGGACGGCGTCGGACTGGCCGTGGTCCTTCTCCGACGCCGAGGCGGTGAGGCGGTCGCCATACCGGGCGATGATCTGCGGCGTGGGTTCGGGCGAGCCGCCGTCCTGCACGACGTAGAGCACCTTCGGGTACTTCTGGTTGAGCACGCTCAACATCGTGCTCTCGATGAAGGCGGGCTGGTCGTAGGAGGGGGTGACGATGGCGATTTGCGGCAGGCGCTCGACCGGCACCCGGGGCTTCCGCGGCAGGCGCGGATCCCACTGGATCGGGCGGGGCGGATACTGCTGGAGCACGCCGATCTGCATCCAGTAATCCTCGACCACCTTGCGGAACAGCCAGGCGTTGAACGGCTGCCACCATTTCAGCCGCGCGTGGCCGGCGGCGGCGAGCCAGAGTTTGCGCAGGCCGGCGCCGGGGCGGGTGGAGTCAACCGCGAGCCGCTTGATAAGGGCTTCGCGCTCGACACAGGCCTGGTGCAACTGCTGGATGACCGCCTCCTTCTCCGTCAGCAGGCGGATGTAGTGCTTGGCGTGTTCGAGCGAGGCGTGGCCCGCGGTGTAATTCGCCAGCGAATGGCGGGTGTCGACGACGATCTCCTCAAGGTGCCGGATGTGCGCATCCTTGCCGTGCAGCGCGGCGGCGTAATCCAGGGTGCCGGGCGGCAGGGCCGCGAACAGCGCCTCCAGCCGGGCCTTCTCGGCCTGCAACCCGGCCAGTTGCGTTTCCCGTTGGGCGAGGCTGGCGCCGAGCCCGGCCAGCCGGACGTCCGCCTGCTCCAGCCGGGCGTTCAGTTCGGCGACGATCTTCTGGAAATTCTTGATGTGCCCGTCCTGGGTGAAGATGAGCGTTTCCCGCTCGTTGCAGACCTGCTTCAGGTCGGCGATCTCCCCGTCCTTGGTGTCGGCCTCGGCCTTGAGGTCGGCGATCTCCTTGTCCTTGAGGTTGGCGGCCTGCTTGAGCGCGCCGATCTCGACGTCCTTGCCATCGGTCTCCTGTTTCAGGGAGTCAATTTCCGTGTCCTTGGAGTCAGCCTCCGCCTTGAGGTCGGCGATCTCCTTGTCTTTGTCGGCGCATTCCGCCTCCAGCTCCGCCTTGATGGCCTCCATCTCGGTCTTGCGCTCCTCGGCCGCCTTTTTGATGTCGGCGATCTCGGTGTCCTTGAGGTCGGCCTCGCGCTTGAGCTCCTCGATCTTGTGCTGACGGTCGAGCCGGTCGCGTTGCAGCGCCCGGTAGCGCGGGGTGGCCGAGGCAATGAGCTGCAGGGCGGCGGCGGGCAGGTTGGCCACTTCTATCACTTCGTCGAATTCCGTGCCCTCCCGGGACAGCACGAGGTCGACCGCGCGCTGGACGTCGGCCAGCGCCAGCGTCTTGACACACGGAGCGTCGCCCCAATGGCAGTCCCAGTTGCAGCCGAAGCAGGGCAGGGGTTGCACGA
>CAZAFS010000165.1:0-6678 GCA_964484165.1 uncultured Opitutaceae bacterium
TGCCCGCGGGCGCGGGCTGGCCGTTGGGCGTGGCGCCGGCGATGGCGTCGATCACACCCGCCACCTTCACCTGCATGTCGGGCCCGAGGCTCTGCTGCACGAGCGCCGATTGCGTCTGAATGGCCATGCGCCCGCCGGCCTCGCGGTAGTCCTCGTATTTGTAGGTGACGGAGTTCTCAGCGCGCAGCAGGCGCGGGGTCGCCAGCACCAGCCAGACGGCCAGGCTCTGGCTGAGGCAGAGCGATTTGAAGCGGGAGGAGGGAGTCATGCCTGGTCTTTCGGGAGCAGGTTTAACACACCGGGTGCGGGACGGCTGACAGTTTCATGGGAAAGGCGAGCAGGGATTGGCGGGCGGGTCGGCCCGTCAACCCCCGAAAACCGGGCACAATGTCGGCACAGCCTCCGGCCCGCGAAAGCGGCCTTGCGTAACAGGGCTGTTACCTGTCGGTCCGGCTCCCGGAAAGTCGGCATCCAGCCGGGACGCTGGGGCGGGGTTGTCTTGGCTCGCCGCAGCCTTTGGCGAAGGCGGCCTGACCCCGCGCCGCCAACGCGTTCGGATTCGCCTCCCGGCTCCGCCGGTATAGGCTGGCGGCCGCCATGAGTGACGGCAGCTCCGTGCACGAGCGACTCGTGCAGCTTCTGATGGGTGCCGGCGTGAATTTCCGGCAGATCCATCACGAACCGACGCCGACGTCGGCCGATGCGGCCCGCGCCCGCGGCGAGCCGATCGGGTGCGGAGCGAAGGCGCTGTTGCTGAAAACTGACGATAAATTCCGGCTGTTTGTGCTGCCGGCCGATCGCAAGCTGGATTCCGCGCTGGTGAAACGGCAGCTCCGGGTCGACCGGCTGCGCTTCGCGTCGAAGGAGGAACTGCTGGCGCTCACCGGGCTGGTGCCCGGGTCGGTGCCGCCCTTTGGCGAGCCGCTGCTGCCGTTCGAACTGCTCGCCGACGGAGCGATCGGCACCGTGTATCCCCACGTCGCGTTCAACGCGGGCAGCCTTACCGATTCCATCGTCATGTCGGCCGCGGATTGGGACCGCGTCGCCCGGCCGGTCCGGCTCCGCATCGCCGAGGAGGAGAGCTGACGCGCCGCGCCGTCCTGGTGGGCTGCTGCCCGCCGGCCGGCCCGGCCGGGGTTGCAGCCGAGGCTTGCGAAAAGAAGGGGTGGGTTGGCCGGATTCCGCCGTCGCCGCTTGCCGCGGCTCGGGTCATCGGCTGTATTGTCTTGCGCGCCCCCGGTGGCGAAGTCGGTCGGCCCCCCTACCTAAAATGAGACCCATCCACGCGGCGGAGAATTCCGTTTTGGTTCCCAACGTGTCGTTTCCCCTGCGGTCCCCGGCTGCGCGATCGTCGCGCCGTCGCGGCATGCGGTGGGGCGGCTGGCTGGAGCCCACCCGCTGGACCAGCGGCGGCGCCATGCTTCTGGCCGTTCTGCTTTGGCCCGCCTGGGGCCGTGCGGCCACGATCAACATTTCGGATGGCGACGATCTGCAGTCGAAGATCGACGCCGCGACGGGCGGCGATGTCGTGCTTCTCGGCCCGGGCGTCTATCGGGGCTTCACCATCGACCAGCGGCATTTCACCGAAGCCCGGCCTCTCGTCATCCGGGCGGCGCCCGGCGCCCGGCCGCTCATTCGGGGGAGCGGCTATCGCGGCTACCTGGCCAGGATCAGTGACTCGAGCTACATCGTGCTCGACGGGTTGACGATGGAGCACAGCAACCAGCCGATCTATTGCACCACGGTCGATCATTGCATCTTCATCAACCTGGAGATTCACGACACGGGGCAGGAGCTCATTCACGTCCGCGGCGCCTCGCGCCATGTCGATATCCGCAACTGCCGGCTTTACGACACCGGCCACAGCCAGCCCCAGTGGGCGGAAGGCATCTATGTCGGCATGGGCCAGCCGCCATTTGAAAACGTGGAATACGTGTGGATCGAGGGCAATGAGATCCACCACACCGGCAACTCCGAAGCCATCAACATCAAGTCGCGGAGCTACCACGTCACGATTCGCGGCAACAAGGTGCACGACATCGCCCCCGGAACCGCCACGCAATACAACGAGGCCGGAATCAGCTGTGAGGCGGCGGACCTGGCCTTCCGGCCCGGCGTCGATCCCGACATCTGGATCGAGAACAACGATATCCATGACGTGAGATTCGGCCGGTGGGCCAACGGCATCCAAGCCTCGACCATGGGCGAAAAGATCGTCAACAACCGCATCCGCGACTGCCAGCAGTTCGGCATTGAATTTAACGACTATGCCAACGGCCCCGGCGCCTTCTCCACCTGGCTCTTCGGCAACGTCATCGAGCGCTGCGGCGCCGGCGCCGTCAATCCCACGGACCTGCCGCAGAAATCCGCGGATCCAGGCCCCAACCCGAACCAACCGCAGACTTGGTACCAGGCCGCCCCCACAGACCCCGGGGCCGTGCGGTGAAGTCCGCGGCCCGGCCGGTGACGCGTTCCCATGACCATCCGGAAGATTTTGCTCACGCTGCTCGGTTTCGCCGCAGGCGGCCTGCCGCCGCTGGCCGCGCGCGTGACAGTGACCCACCTGCGCTGCGAATACCGCCTGAATCCCGAGGGCATCGGCGAAATCCATCCGCGGCTCGGCTGGATTCTCCAGGCGGACGCCGGCGCGCGCAGCGTGCGCCAGACCGCCTACCAGATCATCGTTGCCTCCTCCCCGGAGCTGCTCGCGCACGGCACCGGCGATCTTTGGGACACCGGGAAGGTGAACTCCGATCAAATGCAGCAAATTGGGTATGCGGGCCGGACGCTCGCGGCGCGGCAGCGGTGCTGGTGGCAGGCACGCGTCTGGGACGAGGCGGGCGCGGCAAGCGCGTGGAGCGATCCGGCGCACTGGAGCGTCGGCCTCCTCTCCGCCGAAGACTGGCAAGCGCAGTGGATCGGGCTGGATGCGACTCCGCCGACGGACGGCTCAACGATTGACGATGCGGCGCGCGAACGGCTCAGCCGGCAGCCGTGGGTGTATGCCGACCTGGCGGTTTCAAAAACCGTGCCGCTCACGGCGTATGTCCGCGGGACGCTCGCCTGGCCGGCCGGGCGCCAGCTCGTCCGCGCTACGCTCGTGCTCACCGCCGACCAGGTGTGCGCGATCACGGTCAATGGCCGGTCCGCCGGCGCCCTTACGCGCTGGGAGCAGATCGCGCCGATCGACATCACTCCGCTGCTGGCGCCCGGCGAGAACGTGGTCGGACTGGAAATCACGCAGCGCGACGGCTACCAGCCCGCGGCGCTGGGCGAGGTGCAGCTGCAGTTCGCGGATGGCGACCCGCAGATCGTGGCGGTCGATACCACCTGGAGGTTCGCGGCCACGGCCGGCGCCGGCTGGGCGGAGCGCGGCTTTGACGACCACGACGGGAAACCGCTGGTCGCGCCGCCGCGGAAGCTGAATCCGTGGGACGGCCCGCCGCAGACCCTGACGTACTGGCTGCCGCCGGCGCCGCTGTTGCGGAAGGACTTCGCCGTCGCGAAGCCGGTGCGGCGGGCGACGATTTTCGCCACCGCGCTCGGCGCCTACGAGCTGCACCTGAACGGGGCGCGGGTGGGGCGCGACTATCTCACGCCGGGCTGGACGGATTTCCGGGCGCGGGTCCAGTACCAGACCTACGACGTCACCGCGCAGGTGCACCGCGGCGAAAACGCGCTCGGGGCGATCCTCGGCGACGGCTGGTACGCGAGCGTGCTGGGCTACACCGGCCGGCGCTATTACTACGGCGGCTATCCGCGGCTGCTGGTGCAGCTCGAGCTCGAGTATGCCGACGGCACGCGCGAGATCGTCGCGAGCGACGGCACCTGGCGGGCGACCTGGGGCGCGATCCGGCACGCGGACCTGATGCTGGGCTGCGAATACGACGCGCGGCTGCGGAGCGACGGCTGGGCGCGGGCCGGCTTCGATGATTTGGCGTGGCAGCCGGTGGCGACGGGATTGCGCGCCCGGGATCCGCAGAAACCGCTGGCGAAGTTTGTCGTCGAAGCGGCGAACGCGGAGCCGACCCGCATCGACGACGAACTGCCGGCGCGCACGGTGATCGAGCCGCGGCCGGGCGCCTTCACGTTTGACCTCGGGCAGAACATGGTGGGCTGGGTGCGGCTGAAGGTGCGCGGCCGCGCGGGCCAGAAGATCATGGTGCGCCACGGCGAAATGCTGAACCCGAACGGCACGCTCTACACCTCCAACCTGCGCGGCGCGGCCGCCACCGACGTGTATTACCTGCGCGGCGGAGGGACCGAGACGCTGGAGCCGTACTTCACCTTCCACGGTTTCCGCTACGTCGAGGTGACCGGGCTCGACGCCCGGCCCGGCCTCGACGCGGTGACAGGCGTGGTGGTGCACTCGGACCTCGTCCGGACCGGCGAGTTTGCGTGCTCGAGTCCGCTCGTGAACCAGCTTTTTCAAAACATCATCTGGGGGCAGAAGGGCAACTACCTCGAGGTGCCGACCGACTGCCCGCAGCGCGACGAGCGGGCCGGCTGGAGCGGCGACGCGCAGTTCTTCATCCGGACGGCGGCCTACAATTTCGACATCGCGAGCTTCTTCTCGCGCTGGCTCACGACCCTCGCCACCGACTCGCAGCTGCCCGACGGCAGCTTTGCCAACGTCGCGCCGGAGTTCGGCCGGCTCTGGACCGCGACCGGCTGGAGCGACGCGACGCTGCTCTGCACCCACGCGCTCTACCGCGTTTACGGCGACACGCGCATCATCGAGCGCAATTTCCCGGCGATGATTCGCTACATGACCTGGCTTGAGTCCAAGCCCGCGACCGCACGCGGGCTCGGCGATCACCTCAACCTGGGTGGCGGCGCAAGCGTCGCGGTGATCGACGCGGCGTATCACGCCCACCTGTGCAGCCTCATGGCGGAAATGGCGGCGGCCATCGGGCGACCGGATGAGGCGGCGCGCTATGCGCAGCGGCGCGACGAGGTGAAAGCGGCATTCCGGCGCGACTTGGTGCTCGCCGACGGCAGCATTCGCGACAGCAGCCAGACCGGCTACGCGCTGGCGTTTTCGATGGATCTGGTGCCGGACGAGGCGCGGCCGCGGGTCGCGGCGAAATTCGTGGAGGAAATGCGGAAGCGCGACTGGCATCTCGCCACGGGCTTCGTCGGCACGCCGCGGCTGCTGCCGGCGCTGCATCTCGCGGGACGCGACGACGTCGCGTACCGGGTGCTGCTGCAGGAGACCTATCCGTCGTGGCTCTTCCAGGTGAAAAACGGCGCGACCACCGTGTGGGAGCGGTGGGACGGCTGGACGCCGGACCGCGGGTTTCAGACGATCGCGATGAACTCGTTCAACCACTATTCGTTCGGATCGGTGGCGGAGTACCTGTATCGCTACGTCGCGGGCATCGACACGGATGCGCCGGGCTTCCGGTCGATGGTGATCCAGCCGTCGGTCGCGGCCGGGCTGACGTGGGCGCGGGCCGGTTATGATTCGATTTCGGGGCGCGTCAGCAGTGCTTGGAAAATCGATGGCGGGCGGCGGTTTCAGCTGGATATCGAGATACCGGCGAACGCGCAGGCGACGGTTTTCGTGCCGGCGACGGATGCGGACGCGGTGCGGGAAAGCGGCGAACCGGCGGCGCGGGCGCGCGGCGTGGCGCTACTCCGCTTCGCCAACGGCACGGCGGTGTTCCGCGTCGGGTCGGGGGCGTACCATTTCACCTCGACCGTGAAGGCCGACGGCGAGTAGCGGAAGGGTGCGGTGCCCGCGGGGCGGAATGGATCCACCCCTGAAGCAAATTGGCCCCGCCCGGGAGGGCGGGGCCAATGGAATCTGCGGCGTAAAATCTTTGATCGGTTTAAGATCGGGCCGACTCCGACTTATTGCCAATAGCCCTCGTGAAACCGATAGGCATTGCCTTCTTGCTCCCAGCGCGGCGCGACCCACACCGCACCCGAATTCGGGGGCAGCTCCCAGTGTCCGGCCATCCATTCATACCGGTCGTTGCGCCACGTCCAGTAGCCGGCGATCCACACATGCTGAGACGACGGCTGGGCAAGCACGACCTCTTGCTGCAGCGCCGGCGGGGCTTGGGTTACGACGATGGTGCTCACGACGGGCGTTGTGGTCGTAGTGGTCACATTAGCAGGCGCCACCGCCCCGGGAGTCGTCGTTGTCGTAATCACCGTGCTGGTCTGCGTGTGCGGAGGCGGGGGGGCAGAAACCAAATGCGACTCCGGCTCAGTGGCACAACCGGCGAGAAGAAGACCAAGGGCCCCGCAACAGGCGAAGACCGGGGTGAACGACCGTGCCGCGCGAGCGGAGGCCGAAGAGGACAGAAGGTTGAGCATTGGTTTCATCGTTTGGTGAGAATACCTAGGCAGCATTTCCAACGCTATGGGGTGTTCTAGGTAGCGGTGGCGGAGGACCGCATTCATGTCGCGGACCACCGCACGGGGTGGTTAAGCCCACCGCAGATTCGGTGTACGGCCAGTCCATTCCACTGTTCGGCTATTGGGTCGCCGTACGGGTACGTGATTCGTTTCCATACCCGCCTACCGGTATTTCTCGCCGGGGAGGGCGTTGATTATCTTCCAAGGCGTGTCCTCAAGATGTCTTGTCATCGCGAGGCCCGCAGGGCGGGCCGTGGCGATCCAGCCCCGACCCGGTCGGGGTCCAGATGGATTGCTTCGTCGCTTCGC
>CAZAFS010000166.1:0-6673 GCA_964484165.1 uncultured Opitutaceae bacterium
GACGAGGTGCGCTGCGACGCCCCCGGCGGCGAGATCGACCTGTACGTGATCGACGGGCCGCGGCCGGCCGAGGTGGTGGAACGGTACACCTGCCTCACCGGTCGTCCCTCGCTGCCGCCGCTGTGGGCCCTCGGCTACTGGCAGAGCAAGTGCACCTTCAGTGATTGGACGGAGATCGACGAAACCTACCAGCAGCTCACCCAGCGCGGCTTCCCGGTCGATGCGCTGGTCATCGACGCCGACTGGCCCGAGATCACCAACGATTACGTCTGGGCGAAGCGCTGGTTCGGCCCCGGTTACACGCCCGCCGACAAGATCGCCGAGTACGCCCGCCGCGGCGTGAAGATCGTCATGTCCCAATCTGGCCCGATGATCCGCGAGGATTCGCCATCGTTCGCCTCCGGCTGGCAGGCCGGCGTCTTCGCCACCGACGGGCACGGCCAGCCCGTCGAGTGCGGCTACTACGGCGGCAAGCTGCTCGATTTCACCCATCCCCGCCTCAACGACTGGCTGTGGCCCCAGGCGCGCAAGCTCAACGAGGCGGGTGTCGCCGGGTGGTGGCTCGATCTCACCGAACCCGAGGGCGAGCCGCCGCACACGGTTTACGCCGGCGGCGACAGCGCCAACGTGCACAACGTGTTCTCCCTCCTCTGCACGCGCAGCTACGAGGGCGTGCAGCTCGCCGTCCATCCGGACCAGCGGCCCTTCATCCTCACCCGCTGCGGCCCGGCCGGCCTGCAACGGTACCACGCCGCGGTGTGGACGGGGGACGTCGCCAGCGATTTCGCCACCTTCCGCTCCCACCCGCCGGAGATGCTCAACTCCGGCCTGTCCGGCCTCACGTGGTGGACCTGCGACACGGGCGGCTTCCTCGAAGGTTACTATCAGAACGACCAATTTGGCGCCCACGCCCGCCTCTACGAGCGGTGGATGCAGTTCTCGGTTTTCAGCCCGATCACCCGCGCCCACAAGGCCGGCGGCGCGCCGCAGCCTTACGCGTTCGGCCCGGCCACGGAACAGAGCGCCCGTCACTATCTGCAGCTCCGCTACCGGCTGCTGCCCTACATCTACTCCTACGCCTGGGAGGCGAGCCGCACGGGCCTGCCCCTCGTGCGCGCGCTCGCGCTGGAGTATCCCGACGATCCCGGCGCGGTCGCCGCCCCCGGCGATGAGTACCTGTTCGGCCGGGAGCTGCTGGTGGCGCCGGTCCTGAACGACGGCGTGACCAACCGCACGGTCTATTTCCCGCCGGGCAAATGGTACGACTGGGACGAGGGCTGCGAATACGAGGGCGGCCGCGCCTGGGTCGTCGCCGCGCCGCCGAACCGCATCCCGGTGGCCATCCGCGCCGGGGCGATCATTCCCCTCGCGCCGTTCATGCACCACACGGCGGAGAAGCCGTGGGATCCCCTCACGCTCGAGGTCTATCCCTCCGGCCGATCGTCCTTCACGCTCTACCGCGACGACGGCGCCACCTTTGCCTACCGGCGCGGCGACTGCACCACCACCGCCTTCACCTGCGACGCGCGGGATGGCGCGGTCCGGCTCACCATTGAGGAATCCAACAAACTCTACACGCCGCGCCTGTACGTCGTGCATTTTCATCTCGGGCAGACGCCGACGGCCGTGACGGTCGACGGCGCCGACACGGCGCCCGGACAATGGTCGTGGGATGCCGCCCACCGCCTGCTCAGCGTGGCGCTCGACAACGACGACGCCACCACGCATGCGATCGCGGTGACCCTCGACGGCGTCGCGCTGCCCGCCCGGCCCGCCCCGCCGCTGACGGCCGACCAGATCGACCCCGGGGGCGAAGCGACCGCGCCGGCCCGGCCGCTCCCGCATTCCTCTCCCGCCCCCGCCCTGCCGGTTCGCGTGAAGGCCGTCGACTACGACAACGGCGGCGAGGGCATCGCCTTCCATAGCACGGGCTCGGCTCCGGCGGCGCTCCGCTACCGTCCGGACGACATCGGCTGCGTGCCCTGCGGTGACGCCGGCGGCGGTTTCGCGCTGGACGGCCTGCGCGCCGACGAGTGGATGCGTTACACCGTCGATGCGGGCAATGGCGGTTATTTCGACCTCACGGCGCGGATTTCTGGCGGCGGCCGTTTCCGTCTGGTCGTGGACGGCCAGTCGATCGCGGACCTCACCGCCGCCGCCGGCCCGGCCGGGTGGCGCGACGCGCGAGTGCCCGGCGTGTACCTGAATCCCGGCGAAAGCGGCCTGGTGCTCTACGTTGAGCGCCCGGGTTTCGCCTTGAACTATCTCGATTTCCAGCCGGCGGCTGCGCCACCGCGGGTTTACGACGCGGCGTTGGCGCGCCACACCGGCACCACGGAACTTCGCCACTTGGGCGGCGGCTTCGGCGGCCATGGCACGCTCATCAGCCTGGGGCGGACCGGCAGCAGCGCGACCTTCGGCCTGCTCGGCCCTTCGGGCGGCGCGGCGACCGTGCGGATCTACTACCGCAACGGCCAGGGCAAGCCCGTCACCCTGTCGTGTGCGCTGGACGCTGCTCCGGGCCAGGAGTTCAGCCTCCCGGCGACAAGCGGCGACGGCTGGCAGGCTTTCGACCTGCCCGTCGCGCTGTCCGCCGGCGCCCACCGCCTCGTCCTTAACGGCCGAGAAGAAGGCTGGGACTCGGTCCAGCTCGACCACCTTGAAGTGATGCCCCGCTGACTGGCGCGAAGACTGACGAACGGCGCCGCGTGGAAACGCGCGCCCGGATCGTTGTAGGCGCGGCCTTGGGGCCCGGGTTGGCGGCGCTGGCCGATCTGGAATCCGAGCGTCGACCTGAAAAGCCTGCGACCTGACAAAATCCAATTTGTCGCGACTATTCGATCATTGACGTCCACGCACGCCCGCCTGTCTCCTGCGCTCTGAACCCCGCCAACGAGAACGATGAGGCTTTCAAAACAATTTGTTGATTTCAACAAGCAGCTGCTCTTCGGCGAGATCGGCGCCCTGACGGGAACGCCGTTGTTTCCCCTGATTACCTCACACTTCACCAACGATCCAGCCGTCATCTCGTTCTCCGCGGTCATCGGCGGGTTGGCCGCCGGGTCGGTATTCTGGCTCGTCGTCAGAGCTTATGATGAGAGAAAGCGCGGCTTGCATTGGATGCGGCGTCTGGCCGGCCAGATCGTCTGGTTCAGTCCGGCCGCTTTCGTTCTCGGCCTGATGATCTACCAGCCGACCCTGTTCCTTGTGGCCCGGCACCTGATAAAAAGCGGGATTCTGGTCGTCCATGCCGTGCTCGCTTCGCAGGCCCTGGCGTTTACGTTGTTTCTCGTCGCCATGAACCTGTACCGCCTGATGATCTCCCGGGCCGGGAAGGAGAGGATCTGACAACCCCGCCACGTGAATATCGTCTACGCGTTCTCGGGTGAAGGTCGGGGGCACGGTTCGTTGGCGAGAGCCATTCTCCCGGTGCTGCAACGGGCCGGCCATAGACTGAAAGTGGTCACCTACGGCCAGTCCATCGCGCGATTGGCGGAATATGATCTGATCACGATCAAGGGCATCAAACATCATTACGACCGCCGGGGCCGCCTCTCCCTGCTCAAATCCATCTTCAAAAATCTCGGCGTCCTGCCCTATTACGCCGGAAACTGGCGGACGCTGAAACGCCGGTTGCGGGAATTCTCGCCGGACGTCTTGATCGTGAACTTCGAGCCCTTCACGCCTCTGATTGGGCGTTCGCTCCGGATTCCGGTCCTGAGTTTCGACAACCAGCATGCGTTGCTCCATTTCAACCGCACCGTGCCGCCGGGATTCAGATGGTCGGCGTGGATCACAAAGACCGCGACTCGCTGCGTCGCGCCGGGGGCGGACTATTATGTGATCATGGCGTTCGCTCCGTTCGAAACCGACGACCGCCGGGTGCACGTGGTGCCTCCGGTCGTGCAGGAGGAGATCCGGCAACTCCGGCCCAGAGTTGGTTCCAAGGTGTTGGTCTACTTGAAACACCCAAACCCGCGATTCCTGGAGGTCCTGAAACAGACCGACCGGCAATACCTCGTTTATGGCTGCAACCGTGCGGACACGGATGGCAACCTTGCCTACCGCATGTTCAGCGACCGCATGCCCGGTGAATTGGGCGAATGCAGCGCAGTCATGGGCACCGCCGGGATGTCGCTGATCTCGGAAGCCGTCTGGCTGAAGAAGCCGTTTTTCGGCATTCCGCTCAAAAATGAGTTCGAACAGCTGTGGAACGCGATGCTGATCAGGCGTTCGAATTTCGGCGACTTCTCCGAAGAGCCAGCGAAGGCGGAGCTCGACCGTTTCTTTCGCAAGCTGGACGACTATCGCCGCTCCCTGGACGCATACGAGTTCGATGCCGACGCGGCTGGGAAGAAGCTCCTTGAACTGGTCGATCGGAAACGGACATCGGAGCGCCAAAGCCTCGCGGCAGGAGACGGCGCCACGCATCCGAACCGGATCTGACCCGCCAGCGCCGTGAGCAACGGCCCGGCTGCACGTGACGATCTCCGCCTTCGTTCGCGTCCCCCGCCAGCGGGCGGGCGGTGCAAACGCGGCGCCGGATCGTAATTGCCGCGACTGCCGGCCGTATGGCAGTGTCCTCCGCGTTACCGAGCAATGCCACCGAGAACACAGAGCGCCGGCACAGAGCGCAGAGAGCCTGATCAGGGTCCCTCAGTGATACACACCCCCTCCGTGTGCTCGTTCGGCTCTCTGTGCCCTCTGTGACTGACTCTTGAAACCAAAATGAACATCACCGAACAAAAAGCCGTGCTCACCATCGCCATGATGGCGGCGTTTGCCGACGGCGAGAACAGCGAGGTCGAGCGCACCGCCCTGCGCAACATGGCGGAGAGCTTCGGCCCCGACGCCGGCGTCAACCTCTGGGACGTCTACCAGGACGTCGTCGACCGCCGCCGCCCGCTCGGTGAAGTCGCCGCGCAGCTCGCCTCCCCGGAGGCGCGCGTCATGGCCTACGACATGGCGGCGGGAGTGTGCGAGGCCGACGGCACGGTCAACGAGAAGGAGCGCGCATTTCTTGATTCCCTCCACGCCGCCCTCAATCCCGGCGCCGGCCCGCCTCCACCCCGGATGGCGCCCGCCGGTCAGACAGCCGGCCCGGGGGCGGCACCGCCCCTGCTGGAGCCCGTGGACACCGGGGCTATCGACAAGATGGTGATCAACTACGCGATTCTCAACGGCGCGCTGGAAATGCTGCCGCACGGCTTGGCCACGATGGCGATCGTGCCGTTGCAGATGCGGATGGTCTACCGGATTGGCCAGCGCTACGGCTACCCGCTCGATCGCGGACACATTCGCGACTTCCTGGCGACCGCCGGCGTGGGGCTCGCCTCGCAGGCGGTGGAGAACGTCGCCCGGGGGTTGTTGGGCGGGCTCGCGGGCGGATTGCTCGGCGGTTTGGGCCGGGCCGTGGTCGGCGCCGGCGCCGGCATGGGCTTTGCGTTTGCCGGCACCTACGCCATCGGCCAGCTCGCCAACCGGTACTATGCCGGCGGCCGCAAGATGGACTCGGCGGTGCTGCGCGACACCTACGCCCGCCTGCTCGTCGACGGCAAGGCGCTGTTCAGTCAACACGCCGGCGCGGTGCAGGCGCGGGCGAGCACGCTCAACCCCGCCGACGTCATCAATCTGGTGCGCAACCCGCAGTGAGCCATCCCGCGCGGTGCCCAGATGGCGCCTCTTCGTTCAAAGACCCACCTCACCCGAATCTTCCGCCATGACAACCTACGTCGCTTTGCTTCGGGGCATCAACGTCGGCGGCCACCAAAAGATCGCGATGGCTGGCCTCCGCGACATGGTTACAAAGCTGGGCTTCGCCAACGCGGAATCCCTCCTCCAAAGCGGCAATCTCATTTTTCAATCCGCCGCGCGCCCGATCGCGCAACTCGAACGTCTGCTGGAGGCGGCGGCCCTGAAACGTCTCGCGCTGCAGACAGACTTCCTCGTCCGCACGGCGGAAGAATGGAAGACGATCGTCGCGCAAAATCCGTTCCACGAACAGGCGGCGCATGATCCCAGCCACCTCGTGGTCATGTTGCTCAAGGACGCCCCCAAGTCAGCTGATGTCGCGGCGCTGCAAACCGCCATCACCGGCCGGGAGGTCGTACGCGCCGACGGCCGGCAGGCCTACATCACCTATCCGGACGGCATCGGGGATTCGCGCCTGACCAACGCCTTGATCGAACGGAAGCTGGGCGTGCGCGGCACGGCGCGCAACTGGAACACCGTCCTGAAACTCGAGGCGTTGACGATTCGCCAGTCCGCGTCCTCCTGACGCCCGCAGTTTCCATTGTTGTCCGGCCGAGAATTCCTTCGTTAGGGTCGTCCCCTGGCAGAAGCCAGAGCCCATGATCGACTACCGCCATCCGGATCTCACGCAGCACCCGCCGCGCAGCCCGCGCGTCCGCCTGGGCGGCTTCGCCCATCTGCCGCGGCTGTTGGACAAGGCCCGCGCCTTCGCCGCCGGCAAACACGGCCTCTACGTCTATGCCGCGATGATGGATCCGCAAGGGGCACTATTGATTACCAGGAACAGAACATGAAAATCCTCCAAAAGATTTTTGGAATGGGATGCGCAACTGCGCCTCCTGCCAGCGTCGCACGTACCGAAGAGAGGCCGGCGGACACTTTCCCGGACTTGGTCAAGAAACTATCGGACGGAGGATGGAGG
>CAZAFS010000167.1:0-6613 GCA_964484165.1 uncultured Opitutaceae bacterium
GCTGGCGGGCGCGGACGACCTGGTAGGTGCGGCCGACGTATTCGCCGATGAGGCCGATGCCGACCATCGCCACGCTGAGCAGGAAGAACAGGATGCCGAACAGCGTGAACACGCCCTCGACCTCCGCGCCGAGGAAGAGGCGGCGGTACGCCAGCATGAGCACGAGCAGGAGGCTGCCCGCCGCGCACGCCAGGGCGAACAGCGTGAAGTATTGCAGCGGCGCGAGGGAGAAGCCGGTGATGAGATCGAAGTTCAGCCGGACCAGCTTGTAGAACGAGTAGTTCGACACGCCCGCGTGGCGTTCGTCGTGCCGCACGCCGACCTCGGTGGGATTGCCGGCGTAGCTGTAGGCGAGCGCGGGGATGAACGTGTTGATGGCGCCGCTGCGCACCACCGCGTCGACCACGGCCCGCCGGTAGGCGCGCAACATGCAGCCCTGGTCGGTCATCTCGATGTTGGTCGTCCGGCTCCGGACCAGGTTGATGAGCTTCGAGGCCCAGGTGCGGAAGAGGGTGTCCTGCCGGTGGAGGCGGAAGCCGCCGACGTAGTCGTGCCCGGCGTCGATCGGCGCGAGCAGCTTCGGAATCTCCTCGGGCGGATTCTGCAGGTCGGCGTCGAGCGTGATGATCACCTCGCCGCGCACACGCTCGAACGCGGCCATGACCGCCATGTGCTGGCCGTAGTTGGCGTTGAAATCGATCACGCGGGTGACGTCCGGCCGCGCGGCATGCTGGGCGCGGAGGAGTGCGAGCGAACGGTCGGCGCTGCCGTCGTTGGTGAAGATCACCTCGTAGGTCCGGCCGAGGCCGTCGAGGACGGGATAGAGGCGCGCGAACAGCGCCGGCAGGTTCGGCTCCTCGTTGTAAACGGGGATGACGACCGAGAGGGCAACGGCGGGGGCAGGGTCAGACATAGGTGTAACCGGCTTCCAGTTTGTAGGGCGGCATCGCCGAATGCCGCCTCGAATTCGAAATTGGCGGGGTTCGGCGACCCCGCCCTACAACATCCGCACCCGACACCGGACTCCCAGTCCCAAAGCTCATGGTTTCTGATGAGTTTGGAGAATTCTGGTCAACGTGTCGACGACCCGGTGCACGTCCGTCGCCGTCATGGCAGGGAACAGCGGGAGGGTGAGGATGTTGCGGCCGGCGTATTCGGCGTGCGGAAAATCACCCGGCTTCCAGCCGAGGCGCCGGTAGAGGGCGAACAGGTGGATGGCCGGGTAGTGCACGCCCGTGCCGATGCCGGCGGCGTGCATCTTCTCCATCACCGCGGCGCGCGGGATCGTGAGCCGCTCCTCCGGCAGCACCACCTGGAACATGTGCCAGTTGCTGTTGGCGAAATCGGCGACGGGCAGGCCCAGACCGAGGGCGCGGGCCGCGGGCGCGGCGAAGGCCGTGAAATAGGCGCGGGCCAGCTCCCGCCGCCGCGCGGTGACGGCCTCGAGCCGGGGCAGCTGGCCGAGCCCGATGCGCGCGGCGACGTCGGTGAGGTTGAACTTCCCCCCGACGAGCTCGACCTCCATGCCGTCGAAGCCGGTGCGCACCACGCCCTGCAGGCGGTACTGCTCGGCCAGCTTCGCCTCCCGTTCGTCGTTCAGCACCAGGCAGCCGCCTTCGGCCGTCGTGATGTTCTTGTTGGCGTGGAAGCTGAAGGAGACGAGGTCGCCGATCGCGCCGATGCGCCGGCCGCGCCATGAACTGCCGAAGGCCTGCGCGGCGTCCTCGACCACCCGCAGGTGATGCGCTGCCGCCAGCGCGTAAAGGCGGTCGCGGTCGACGGGCAGGCCCGACAGATCGACCGGAATGATGGCCCGCGTGGCCGGCGTGATCGCCGCCGCGACGCGATCGAGGTCGAGGTTGCGGGTCACCGGGTCGATGTCGGCGAACACCGGCCGGGCGCCGACCTCGAGGACGACGTTGCCCGTCGCCACCCACGTCAGCGGCGTGGTGATCACCTCGTGGCCAGGTCCGACGCCGGCGATGCGCAGCGCGATTTCCATCGTGCCCGTGCCGGAATTGAACGCGCGCACCGGGCGGCCGCCGCAGTACTCGGAGAGCTTCGCCTCGAACTCCTTTGCTTTCGGCCCCGAGCTGATCCAGCCGGAGCGCAGGACGTCGGCCACGCCGGCGATGGTCTCCTCGTCGATGGTCGGGCGGGCAAAGGGCAGGAACGCCGCCGGGGCCGGGGCGGCGGGGTGGGCCGCCGCCTTGGCGGGTCGTTTCCGGGCGGCGGGCGCGGCTGGGCGACGGGAGGCTGGGCGGCGGGAGGGGCGTTTGGGTGCGGGCATGTCAGGGCAGGTTGCTGAAGAGATAGTGATCCCGGGTGGCGGCGAGCAAATGATAATGGAACGCCGGGTCGGCGAATAGTTCCTCCACGTCCTGCTGGCGGGCCACGACATAGATGCGGCCGGGCCCGGTCCACTGGCGGCGGAACTCGGCTTCGCTCAGGAAGCGGCCGCTCGCTGCCGCCGCCGGATCCTCCTCCAGCTCCAGCTCGCCCTTGAAGGCCACGACGTCCACCACGCGCTGCGCGTAGAAGGTGAAGTCGTGAAAAAACTCGTGGTAGTGCATGACGCGGTCGCCGGCCCGCGCCCGGGCTTTTACGAGGAGGGCGAGCTCCCGGGTGCCGGGCTTTTGGATGTTTGGCGCGGCAAAGGTGAGTCCGCCGTAGAACAGCGCCATTGTCGCCAGCATGGCGCCGAGCGCAGCCCGGGTCCCGCGGGCGTGGGCCAGCCAGGGCGCGACGATGCCGCCGGCCAGCAGGATCGCGGCCATGGGCCAGGCGCATGGTCGGAGCGCGCGCGCCTGCACCGGGTCGTGAATGACCAGTCCGATCTTGAGCACCGTCACGAGCAGCGCCATGGCCAGCAGGCCGCAGACGAAGGAGAAGGTGCGCAGGCCCCAGCGCAACTGCGCCGCGCCGGCCGCCGGCACCCGCGCCAGCCACGCGCCGGTGACCACCGCGAGCGGCGGAAAGACCGGCAGAATGTAGGGCGGCAGTTTTGAGTGCGAAAGGGAGAAGAACAAAAAGATGGCCACCGCCCAGGTCACGAAGAACCAGGCATCGGCCGTCGCCCGCCGCCGCGCCCAGCCGCCGGGCAGGGCGTCGCGGAAACCCGCCCAGAGGAAGCCGGTCCACGGGAAGAATCCGAGCAGGAGGATGGGCAGGAAATACCACCACGGCCCGGGCCGGGCGGCCGCCGGCGTGAGGAAGCGTTCGAAATGTTCGTAGACGAAGTAGCGGTGGACCCAGGTGGGGTTGTGCAACGCCGCGAGCACATGCCACGGCGCGGCGATGGCCAGGAAGAGCAGCGCGCCGGTCGGGAGGTAAAAGGGGCGCAGGCGGCGCCATTGGTCGAACAGCAGCAGCCAGAGGAACATCACCGCCCCCGGCAGGAGGAGGCCGATCAGGCCCTTGGTCAGGGTGGCCAGAGCGGCGCCGGCGTAGAGTCCGTAGAACAGCCACCGCCGTCGGCGGCCGGGCGGTTCGCGCACACCGAGGATGAAGCAGAACAGCGTGGCGGCCATCAGGACCGACACCGCCGTGTCCAGGACGAGAAACCGCCCGAGCCCGAAATACAGCAGCGAGGTGCCCAGGACGAGGGCGGCGGCCAGGCCGGCGCCCCGACCGTGGATCCTCCGCGCCGCCGCATAGGTGAGCAGCACCCCCGCGAGCGCGAAGAGCGCGGGCGCCGCCCGCGCCGCCCACTCGTTCGGGCCCAGCAATTCCAGGCCGGCGGCCACCGCCCAGTACATCAGCGGCGGCTTCTCGAAATAGTTCACCCCATCCAGCCGCGGCGTCACCCAGTCTCCGCGGGCAACCATCTCGCGCGGAATCTCGGCGTTGCGGCCTTCGTCCGGATTGGCCAGCGGGTAGCCGCCGAGGCGGAAGCCGAGCAGCGCGCCGAGGGCGAGCGCCAGCAGCAGAAGATCGCGTGACCACGAGGAGGAGGAAGCGGACCCGGTCATCGGCAGTTGGCGGCTAGGAAAGGCCGCGCGGATGGGCGAGTCACGCCGAAAGCTCGGCCCCGCCCCGGGGCGGCGCCGCGCCGGGCGGGTCGCAGGTTGACTCGCGGCACCGGACTTGCTGATCTCACCGCATGTTCACGATCATCGGCGCTGATGGCAAGGAATACGGTCCCGTGTCGGCTGATCAGGTGAAAGGATGGATTACCGCCGGACGGGCCAACGGCCAAACCAAGGTCAAACGCGAGGGCAGCTCGGATTGGAAGTCGCTCGCTGATATTGCGGAATTCGCCGGACTTTTCGGGGGCACGCCGCCCCCGCCGGTGCCCTTTGCCGCGCCCGCCGGGCCGGTGGATCCGAAGGCCTACGCAGCCGATCTGATCGCGCGCGCGCCCAAGCTTTTGATCGGCGACACCATCGGCCGGTCGTGGGAGCTGCTGAAGGCCAACTTCTGGCCGCTGGTCGGCGTGACGCTGGTAATCTTCTTGATCCAAGCGGTGCTGGGGGCGATTCCGATCGTTGGCGCAATCGCCGGCATGCTGCTGGGCGGCGTGTTCGGCGGCGGCCTGTACTATTATTACCTGCGGCGCCTCCGCGGCCAGCCGGCGGAGTTCGGTGACGCCTTTGCCGGATTCTCGCTGGCGTTCGTGCCGTTGATGCTCGGCGGCTTGGTCAGCGGGTTGCTGACTGGCGTCGGGCTGCTGTGCCTCATCATTCCCGGCATTTATCTGGCCATCGCCTGGTGTTTCACGATTCCACTCATCATCGACCAGAAGCTGGAGTTCTGGACGGCGATGGAGGTCAGCCGGCAGCTGGTCACCACGCAGTGGTGGCGGGTGTTCGGGCTGGCGATTCTGGCCGGACTCCTCGGCGCGCTGGGCGCGCTGGCCTGCGGCATCGGCATCATTGCCACCCTGCCGATCGCGGTGGGCTCGTTCGTGGTCGCCTACGAGACGCTCTGCAATCCTCGATCGAGGGCAGGGGCTCAGACCGTCACGGTCAATCCCATGGCCCCCGCCGCGACGACGACGGTGCCCTCCGCAAAAGCAGGGCAGTTGCAGGCAATTATCGGTCAGTTGTTCTCGAATCCCAGCGTGGCGCTCATGGATCGCGTTACGGAGTCGGTCATGGATTCAAGCGATCCCGCGGTCACCGACCTCCTGTTGAATCTGCTGGGGCACAGCAATCCTGGCTTCAGAGGCTTGGCGATTCAATCGCTCGGTCTGGTGTGCGACCCGCGGGCGCTGCCGGCCGTCTTCCACGCCTACGAGACGACAGGGGGCGTCTACGATCACCAACAGAGAGCCGCTCTATCCATCAGCAATCTGGTCGTGAATGGTCGCGACCGGAATCCCGCGGCCATCGCCTATTTGATGAAGATTTTCGAGAATCATGGGATGCCGGTCGGAGTCAGAGCTCAGGCCGTGATGGCGTTGTGCCAATTCCGGCAAAGCGATCCGAAGGTTGCGGAGTTTCTTTTGAAGATGAAAGAACATCCCGATCCGAGCATCAGGATGGCGGCATTTTGACGCGGAGGTGCGCCGAGCGGGGATCACGGCGCCCATGCGCGGGGGGCGTTCGTCGTCGACTGCGAGACGCGATTCCACACGCCGGCGAAGCTGGCGTGACCGGGCGGGCCCGCCGGCCGCTCAACGCCACGGCAGGTTGCGCAGGACGGTGAAGGCTAGGAGCCCGGCGAGGACCAGCCAGATCACCGCTGGGCGCACGGTCGATCCCTGCAGCCCCCGGCCGCGGACGAGCCGCAGCCCGAGGTCGACCGCGCCGCACGCGTACAGCGGCGTGAGCAGGACGGCGAGCGGGTTGAGCGCCCAGGCCGCGGCGAGATGCCCGTGCAGCAACTGATGGGTGGCGCGCAGGCCGCCGCACCCCGGGCATTGCAGCCCGGTGGTCGCGTAGAACCAGCAGGCCGGGTAGATCGCGTGCCTCGCCGGGTCGATGGCGAACAGCACGCCCCCGGCGAGCAGCGCCCCGCCCGCCAGCAGCGCACTCCACCCGACGGCCCGCGGCGGTCCGCCCAGCTTCGGCGGCGCGACGGCGGCATCGGCATCCACGGCGGAATCAGTGATCAAACTGCGATTGGACCTCCGGCTTGCTGAGCACGACCAGCGCCCAGATGCCGAAGGGCAGGCCCAGCAGACAGCAGGGCGAGAGGCAGGGAATCATGGCCAGAATCGCCGCGGTCATGGCCAGACCGCGGCTGCGCAGTTGTTGCATCTTGAGCGCGCCGACAAGCACGAGCACCCCCAGGGCGAGGGGAACGATCCTGATCCCGGCGCCGAGCGGTCCGTTGAACATCTGAAAGAGGCGCAACGCTTCGGGGTTCATCCCATACGCCGGCGGCACAAACCCGCGGCCCACCAGATGCATGATCAGGCCGACGCCGTTGCCGACCATGCCCAGCGCCGCCGTGACGATCAGCGCGATCGCCGGCCCGTTGACCAGTTGGCGGGCGCGGGCGCGGGCGTCCGGCGGCGCGGTGCTGGCGGCGGCGGCCGGCGCGGCTCCGACCGGGGACGTCGGGAGCGCGGGGGGTTGCGCCGGACACAGGTTTGAAAAATCGGCGTATTGCGCGAGCGGCTTCCAGCCGAAGTCGCCCGCCTTCTGGGCCATGGTTTCATGATTGG
>CAZAFS010000168.1:0-3315 GCA_964484165.1 uncultured Opitutaceae bacterium
GATGACGCGGCCCGGGGGCGGGTGCAATAGGCGAGGGGCCTGATGCCGCTGGTGGCCGGCGACGAGGCGTTGCCGTCGTTTGACGTGGGAAATTCGACGTCGGCCTTTTCAACAAACGGAACCTTGAAAGTCGTCAATAGCTGATTTATAGGCTCGCGCTCAGATAGCTCGGAGAAAGGAACTGAATGAGCGACGAAACAAACGACGAGATTAGCCGGGAATCTGTTTATAGAGAAATGTACAACGAGGCACGGCGCCACCGTGACCACGAGTTCACAAGCTCGACTTGGTTCGTCACTCTCTTGCTGGGAATTCTGGGCTTCTTGCTCACAGCCAGATTTGGGAATGCGAATTCCCCCAATAATTGGGACGGGTTTACCAAGAACTGCCCACTCCGCATCGGCGTAATTGGGCTTTGTTTTTGCATCGCGTTAGCAGCAACGTTGCTCGCCGCTGCTTGCCATCAGCGTTACGCCGAGATCCGAGGCTGGTTGAACAGCCAAGAGCCTAAATACAAGAGGGAGACGTTCAGTCCAAAATGCCACATAGTAGCCCCGCAGTTGGTCTACATCGTGACGCCGTGGCTCGTTTTCGTGACCATCGTCCTTGTGGTTATTACCTGAAATAAGAATGTGTCCACGAACGTGTCCAAACGAGGGCCTAAACCAGCCGCAAGCGGTCGCGAGGTGACGCAATGAGACAAACCACACCAAGCTTGCGAGATCCAAGCCCAAAAAACGCAAGATCGCCACTCTTCGGCTCAGAGAAAGGAGGCAACGATGCCAGCCAAGCGGTTCGTCCAATCCCAGGAAAGAATTGAGGAACTTCTGCGCAAGGAAACCTTGGGTTTTTTGGGGCTGTCCATGAATGGCCTGCCCTACGTGGTGCCGCTGAATTATGCCTACTGCGAGGGCCGGATTTTATTTCACGGTGCGCGGGTCGGGAAAAAATTGGATTACCTGAAGGCAAATCCACAGGTCTGCTTCACGATCGGGCGGCAGGCCGGCCGGGTTTTCCGGCACCCGCAGGGAGCGCTCTGCCACGTCGATAATGACAGCGTCATATGCTATGGCTTCGCGCGAATAATCGAGGATGCGGACGAGCGCAGGAAGGTTCTGAATACCTTCAACCGTTGTCTCCAGCCCGACGCGGAGGAAATCCCGCTGGCCGCGGCGTCACGGTGCTGCGCCGTTGAGATCAGGATCACGGAAGTTACCGCCCGGCAGCAGCGCGGGCACAAGCACACTTATTGGCGATGCCGTTTCAAAGCCACCGGAAATCGGGGCGTCGGCAGTGTGTCCAAAAACGTGTCCAAGCAAGGGCCTCAACCAGCCGCAAGCGGTCGCAAGGTGACGCGATGAGACGGCAAACAGCGGAGGATATTGCCCCGTAATTAGGTGCTCTGGACCCGCCTTGACGGCAATTGATTTGCCTAGAAAACCCTTGCCTCGCCGGGCCGCCCGGCTCTTGCTGTCCGTTCTTGGTTCGGGCCGTGGCGCAGCCTGGTAGCGCACTTGCATGGGGTGCAAGGGGTCGTGAGTTCGAGTCTCACCGGCCCGACCATTTAACCTCAGACGCATGGCAGCGTCTGAACCCGTCTTAGTGCGACTAAGTACGCTGCCAAGTGGAGATTGCAGGACTCTCCACGAACGCCCGATGGCGACCGGCTGCGACTGCGATTGACTGGAAAGGACGGGTTTTTCTGTGCGTTTATCTGTGCGTCCCATACGATGATTCAGCCATGCATAGGACCTATTCACCATACTCCTTCTGGATGGCAGCTAAGCATTGCTTCCGCAGCCTTTCAACAGCTGCCCAAGCAACAGTCTCCTGCCCCAATTGCCAATTTTCTCGTAGGGTCAGCACTGGCTTCAGTACCGCTTGAAAGTCCCTTTGGATGACCTTCCGCACCGTACCACGGCAACCGCTTCATCGCCGCCGCCACCGGAAGCTGTTTGGCCTCGGTGTAAAGCTTCATCGTAAGCTTTATGTCGCTATGGCGCATGGCCTCCATCACGACCCGCGGATGCTCTGACCGCCCCCGGACGTGTTCTAATTTGGAATCTTCGCTTCGGCACGTCCCGGCCTCCTTCTGCAATTCTCTCCGGAGCAAGAAAAGCTCCGGGAATTGGCCAAATTTCTCAAATCCCCAAACTCAGGATCTTCAGCTCACCTCCGGTTGGTTCGCGGCCAGGACGCTGAGGCATTTTATTGGACATGGATGCCCAAAGTGCCCGTGATCGCCCGCGCCACCGTGTCGGTCGCGTTTACGGCTTGAACCCCGGGGGTGATCAACGTCGCCGAGAAAGTCCCCACGCCGTTTTTCAGCGTGCTCGCGCGCGGCACAAACACCGCCTTAATGTCGCCGCTCTTGAACCTGGCCGTCCCGGAGTAGCTGGTAGCGATATTGTTCGAGCAGTCCAACGCTGTCACCGTGAAGCTGAACTGCTGGCCAGGGGTGACCCAGGTCGGGCCGGTGACCGAGAAGCGCTTCGCGGCGCCGGCGCTGACACTGATATTGGACGAAGTGCCGGTGATCGACGGATTCATCGTGTCGGTCGCGGTTAACGTTTGAATCCCGGGGGTGTTCAACGTCGCCGAGAAAGTCCCCACGCCATTTGTCAGCATGCTGTTGGGCGGTAGCGCATAATCGTGCGCGGTGGTCGCGAACGTCACTTTGCCGTGGTAGCTGGTGACGGTATTGTTCGAGCTGTCCAACGCCGTCACCGTTAAGTTGAATGGCGTGCAGGCGGCGGCCAAGGCCGGGCGGCCGACCATAAACGCGCCCGACACGGTGACCGAGAAATGAGATGCTGAGCGGATCGCGATTCCGTCCGCCCCACTGATGCAGTTGATGGAGGCGGTTGGGGTGGCATTGCCGGTCGCGTTCAAGGGGTAGATGATCACCGAATTGCTGGGCTGATTGACGACAAAGATATTGCCGGCGCCGACCGCGACGCCGAACGGTGCACTGAGGCCCGTGTTACTGCCGCTGATGGTGGCAGTTGGCGTGGCATTGCCGCTGGCGTTCAAGGGATAGATGGTCACCGAGGCGCCAAAGTTAACGCTGTTATTGATGACAAAGATATTGCCGGCGCCGACCGCGACGCCTAACGGCGCACTGAGGCCCGTATTGCTACCGCTGATCGTGGCCGTTGGCTTGATATTGCCGCTGGCGTTTAAAGCATAAATGGTCACCGAACTGCCGGTGTGATTGGTGACAAAGATATTGCTGGCGTTGACCGCGATGCCCCATGGCAGATTGAGGCCCGTATTACTACCGCTGATCGTAGCGGTTGGGGTGGCATTGCCGCT
>CAZAFS010000168.1:3415-6610 GCA_964484165.1 uncultured Opitutaceae bacterium
AGGCCCGTATTACTACCGCTGATCGTAGCGGTTGGGGTGGCATTGCCGCTGGCGTTCAAGGTGTAGATGGTCACCGAATTGCTCGGTGGGTTGACGACAAAGATATTGCTGGCGTTGGTCGCGATGCCTTGCGGTTGATTGAGGCCCGTATTACTACCGCTGATCGTAGCGGTTGGGGTGGCATTGCCGCTGGCGTCCAAAGCGTAGATGGTCACCGAATTGCTGGAGTCGTTGGTGACAAAGATATTGTGGGCGTTGACCGCGATGCCTTGCGGCTGATTGAGGCCCGTGTTACTGCCGCTGATGGCGGGTGAGGTGGCAATGTTGCCGGCGTTCAACGGGTAGACGGCCACCGCGGGAACCTGCGCCCCGGCCGAGTTGATGACCCCGAGGCTGGAAACGTAGATTTGCGCCTCCGCGACATGGAGCGGCGCAAACGCAGACACAAACACGGCAAGGCCGCAGGGAAGCAAGGAGCGAGACAAGATCATGAGGTGAGCCAAGCTGCTCCCGAAGCAGCCTTGAAATTTAATATCTAATATTAGCCAATTTCATGTTCTTCGTCAACATGAATCAGTAAGACTCTCGCACTGCAAAGAGCTGACGCGACCTCGGATTATTGAGCCGCCTTCGATGTTAGGGCGTGTCGTCATACCCCGAACCTGAGCCAATCGAGCACGGCGGCGAGTAGCAGGAAGCCCAGATAATGATCGGCAAGCTTTTCATAACGGGTAGCGATGCGACGGTGGCATTTGATCCGGGCGAAGAAGTTTTCAACCGTGTGGCGTTGCCGGTATCTTCTTCGGCGGCGCGCAGCGCAGCGACGGCAGCGCCAGCGCTGCCGCGCTAAGCAAGCGGGAGGGTTCCCCACCCCGCAGGGGGCGGGGGAAGGGGCGTGGGTACCGCAGGCGGCAATCCGCATCCTGGCGTCGATCGCCAAAACGCCGCGAGCGACCGTGCTCCCGATCAGCTCAGAGTTGGCGGCGGAGCTGCGCGCCCTGATTCCGGTGGATGCGGCGCCGTTTCAATTGGTGTTCCCGCACATGGTGCCAAGGGTGTCGACCATCAAGCGCGACCTGGCGCAGGCGGGAATTCCGTTTGTGGATGAGCTAGGGCGGCGGATCGATCTGCACGCACTACGCAAGACATTCGGGACGGCGCTGGTGCTGAACGGCGAGCATCCACGCGTGGTGATTGAAGCGATGCGGCACAGCGATGTGCGCCACTCACCGCCAGCCACGTGCCGAACACCATCCGCAGCGAATGGAAATCCACGCGCCGCCCCGCCGCGTCCTGATAGACGATGCCCGCCCGCGACAGATCGCGGCGGAACGTTTTCATCCGAGGCACGCGCCCGTTGAGACGTAGGCGAAGGGCGCAGTTTCGGCCGTCCAAATTGAGCGCTGCACAGCTAAGTGAGCATCACCCTAGTTCCGGCGCGCGCAAAGATCGTGCCGAGCTTACCGCCCATCAAACCGGATCCAAGAATGCCAACTCGCATCATGTCCTCGATTTGAGTTTACTTCAGCGAAGCCATGTCGATCACGAAGCGGTATTTCACGTCGCTCTTGAGCATGCGTTCGTAGGCTTCGTTGATCTGGTCCATGCGGATCATCTCCACGTCGCACGTGATGTTGTGCTGGCCGCAGAAATCCAGCATTTCCTGCGTCTCCGGCAGGCCGCCGATGAGGGAGCCGGAGAAGGAGCGCCGGCGCATGATCAGCGAGAAGGCGGTGATGGCCATCGGCTTGCCCGGGGCGCCGACGAGCACCAGATTGCCGTCGCGCTTCAGCAGGTTGAAGTAGGCGTTGAGGTCGTGCACCGCGGCGACGGCGTCGAGGATGAAATCGAAGCTGCCCACGTGCGCAGCCATCTGGGTCTCGTCCGTGGAAACGACGACCTCGTGCGCGCCGAGACGCCGGGCGTCGGCCGCCTTGCCGGGCGACGTGGTGAAAAGCACGACGTGCGCGCCGAACGCGTGGGCGAACTTGACGCCCATGTGGCCGAGACCGCCCAGGCCGACAATGCCGACCTTCTGGCCGGGGCCGACCTTCCAACGGCGCAGCGGAGAATAGGTGGTGATGCCCGCGCACAGCAGCGGGGCCGCGGCGGCCGGATTGAGGTTGGCCGGGATGCGCAGCACGAAATCCTCCGTCACCACGATGCCCTGCGAGTAGCCGCCGAGCGTCCCGCCGCCGAGGTGCTTGTCGGCGCTGCCGTAGGTCATCACCATGCCGGCGCAAAACTGCTCCAGGCCCGCGCGGCAGTCGGGGCAGGTGCGGCAGGAATCGACGAGGCAGCCCACGCCGACGAGGTCGCCGACCTTGAATTTCTTCACCGCGCCGCCGACGGCCGTCACGCGGCCGATGATTTCGTGGCCCGGCACGGCCGGGTACTGGGTGAAGCCCCACTCGTTGCGGACGAAATGGAGGTCGGAATGGCAGACGCCACAGTAGAGGATGTTGATCCGCACGTCCCGGTCAGTCGGTTCGCGACGGGTGATCGTGCTGCCGGCCAGCGGCGAAGTCGCACTGGCGACGGAATAGGCTTTGACGGAGTAGGCTCTTGGTGTGGGCATGGGGTTGGGCTCCGGTTGCGATTTCGTTGGAAGTGGGATTCGCCGTGCCAGCGTCAGCCAGCATATTGCTGGTCGCTTACTTTCTCCAGCCACTCGACCGCCTTGCCGTCGAGCTGCTCCTGAATGGCGAGGTGCGTCATCGCCGTGGTGGGCGCCGCGCCGTGCCAGTGCTTTTCACCGGGCTCGAAACAGACGACGTCGCCCGGCCGAATTTCCTCGATGGGTCCGCCCCAGCGCTGCGCCCGGCCGCAGCCGGCGGTCACGAGCAGCGTCTGACCGAGCGGATGCGTGTGCCATGCGGTCCGCGCGCCCGGCTCGAACGTGACACTGTTGCCCGCCGCGCGGGCCGGAGCGGTTGCCGGGAACAAGGGGTCGATCCGCACCGTGCCGGTGAACCAGTCGGTCGGGCCCTTATTGGAGGGCTGTGAGCCACTTCGCTTGATGTTCATGGTGAATTCCTGTCTTCGGGTTGAATTGCCGCGTGTCGGCGCCGCTGACGCTCAGCTGGGATCATGCCATTGTAGGAGCGAGCTTGCTCGCGATTGCAGAGGAAATATCGCCTGCAAGCAGGCTCCTACATGGATCACCAGACGGTTTTTCGGTTGGAGAGGAAAGCC
>CAZAFS010000169.1:0-6587 GCA_964484165.1 uncultured Opitutaceae bacterium
CCCCGATAACCCGGCCCCTCCGTCTTCGCCTTCCGCCGGGCGCCGTCGAGGGTCTTGATTCGGTAGCGCATCAACTCGACCGCCTTTTCCGGGTAGGTGTGGAGGAAAAACGGAAGCATGAACAGTTCCGTGTCCCAGAAAACGGCGCCCTTGTAGACCTGACCCGAAAGGGCGCGCGCCGGGATCGAGTTCGCACTGCCGTTCACGGGCGCAACCATCAGCAGCTGAAGAATGCTATAGCGAAGCGCGAGCTGGGCTTCGTCATCGTTCTCGATCGCCACGTCGCAACGCTTCCACTTCCGGTCCCACTCGGCGTTGTGCTTTTCCAGACAAGCTTTGTAGCCCAGTGTTCGGGCGTGCTGGACCGTTTCGATCGCGGCCGCGGGGAGCGGCTGGCTGACAGGGTCATTGTCAGTGAAGACCGCGAAATATTTGATGAACCTGTAGGTTTTTCCCGCTTCAGCCCGCAGACTGATCACGCGGAGGTTTCGGTTGTTCCTCGACTCATGTGTCTCCTCGCCAAAACCAAGTTCAACGGCTTCGGCCACAATCACCCGCTTGGAGGTCTCGCCGGTGAGGCCTTGAACCACCAGCACCGACTCCTGTTTCTCCGCAATCAACTGCGGCAGGTGGGGGCCATTCAGATCCCAGATATTGCAGTCGATGCCGGTGCGGATCGTGACCTTGGCCGCTTTGTCGCAGGTGAGGCTGAACGTGATGATGCCGAGGTTCGGCGTATCGGCGCTCAGGAAGCGCGAGGATTTGATCGTGAGTGTCTTCGCCCGGGAGGCAAAGGTCGTCTCGCGCTCGAACCGGGCATTGGCAAAGTGCAGCGTCTGCTGATGCTGCCTGACCTTGCCGCCAAGGGCGGAGAGTTCCACGCCATCAAGCGAAACTCGCGTGAAGCCGCCGTTCGGGGCATTGACGGGTTCCCGCCACGCCGAGCCGACGCGGTCGAAGATTCCGGCAAGGGTGATTCCCACCGATTCGTCCGGGCCAAACTCGTCCAAGGTGCCGCGATAGCCCATATAGCCGTTGGCGATCTGGTAGACGTTGCCACGGCGCATGATGCTCTCCTTGTCGCCGGCAAACTCACTGGTGCTGATTGACCAAAGATCTTTCATTTTCCGTCAGGCCGCTTGCTGTTCGTCTTTCACCCGCATCATGAGCCCTGCAGCGGCGATCATCGAAACGCCGCCCAGCACGATCGCATTAATGGCGTGCCCGTGAAACACGGTGCGGACCAGCAGGCCGAGCAAGGCCGCGGCAAGGATTTGCGGGATGACAATGAAGAAATTGAACATGCCCATATAAACTCCCATTTTGCGAAAGGGCACGACGCTGCTGAGGATTGCATACGGCATGGTCAACAGGCTGGCCCAAGCGACGCCCAGGGCCGTCATGGATACGATCAGCAGCCGCGGCTCCTTGAAGAGATACATGGAACACAGCCCGATTCCGCCGATGACCAGACAGGCGGTGTGGGTGGTCACCCGGCTCGTGCGCCGCGCCATCACAGGCAGCGCGAAAGCCACGAGCGCTGCCACGCCATTGTAGACCGACATCAATACACCCACCCAATTGGCTCCCAAGTTGTATGCTTCCGATCGCGGATCACTACTGCCAAAATGATAACTCGTTACCGCGGCGGTGGAGTAAATGAAGAAGGCGAAGAGCGCGAACCAGGTGAATACCTGCGCCAACGCGAGTTGCCTCATGGGCCCGGGCATGTTGTTCAGGTCATAAACCAGCTCGACGATCCCTCGCTTTTTGCCGGCGGCGAAACGCTTCGCGGCCACTAGTTGAAGCACGCCATAGAAACCGGCGCCGAACGACAGGATATAGAGGCCCTTGTCCCACGAGAGCAGTCGGATGACGAGGCTGAAGATCAGGCCGCCGGCCGCGAGCAGCGTGCCGGTCGTATGGTATTTTTTTGAATCAAGCGTGACGTCGGGTTCCGCCGCTTTGTCCGCATCGGTCGCCGGCGCATGGAAGGCCTCCTGCTCCTCCGGTGAATACTCCTTGGTGGAAAATACCGTCCACAACACGGCGAGGAGGTAGACAACGCCGCCGCAATAGAAGGACCACTTCACCGAGGTGGGGAGCTGTCCCGCGGGCGCGGTGTTAGCGATGTGGAACCAATTCGTCAGCAGATAGGGCATCAGCGAGCCGACAACTGAACTGGCGCCGATGAAGAAGGTCTGGACGGCAAAACCGGTGGTCCGCTGCTCATCAGGCAGCATGTCGCCGACGAACGCCCGCATGGGCTCCATCGTGATATTGATCGAGGCATCCATGATCCACAGCATGCCGGCGGCGAACCACAGCGCAGGCGAGTTGGGCATCACCAGCAGCGCCAGCGACGCGAGAATGGCGCCGATCAGGAAATACGGCTTCCGGCGTCCGAGCCGGTTCCAAGTCTTGTCGCTCAGGTAGCCGACGATCGGCTGCACCAGCAATCCTGATACGGGGCCGGCGATCCAGAGAATGGGAATTTCATCCACCTTCGCGCCCAGCGTTTCGAAGATCCGGCTGACGTTGGCATTCTGCAGGGCGAAGCCGAACTGAATGCCCACATAGCCGAAGCTCATGTTCCAGAGCTGCCAGAAGTTTAAGAGGGGTTTTTTGCGCATGGGGTTATTTCTCTAGCCAGATGAATTGGGGCATCAGACGCTGGCGCGTTTGGCCTGAACCAGCCGGTTGATTTGCTCAAGACTGGTTTCGGCAAGATCGCGAACGACCACGTCGGCGCCGTGGTCGCGGAGTTCGCGCGCGTTGTTTTCCCGGGCGACGCCGATGACCAGGGCGAAGCCTCCTCTCGCCCCCGCTTGCACTCCGGACGCCGCGTCCTCGACGACGATGGCGCGGGCGCTGGGCACGCCGAGGTTGGCGGTAGCGGTGGCGAAAATGTCGGGCTCCGGCTTGCCCTTGAGTCCGAGGTTCGCGGAGACGTTGCCGTCGACGACGGTGGCAAAAAGGGGCGCGGTGCCGGTCTTGTTCAGGATCACCGCGGAGTTGTTGCTCGAGGTGGCCAGGCCGACCTTGATCCCGCGTTGCCGCAGCTCGCGAATCAAGGCGATCGTGGAATCGAAAAGACCCACGTCTTCCCGTTCGATGATCTGGTTGAAAATCGCGTTCTTGCGGTTCCCGAGGCCGCAAACGGTCTCGCAGCCCGGCAAATCCTCCGGGGTCCCGAGCGGCAGTTTGATCCCTCTCGATTTCAAAAATGCCTCGACGCCGTCATAGCGAGGCCGGCCGTCCACGTGGGCCAGATAGTCAGGCGCATGGGCAAATTCATGGAACGGTTCGTGATGCCGCGCAGCGCGGATCTGGAGATAATCATCGAACATCCGCTTCCAAGCCATCGAGTGGACAGCGGCGGTCTTGGTGATGACGCCGTCCAGGTCGAAGATCGCAGCCTCGAAATGCAGTTCGCACGGCCCACCGGGCGCGCAGGTCCCAAACGTGTTGTCGGCGGACTTGCGTCTACGGATGGTCGATAAACGGCTGGGCGTGATCGAAGCGGGTTGGTCGTCGGCCGGTTCCACGGAATCAATGCGTTGAAGGTTGGGAAGAAGTGAGGCGGTGCACAGTAAAGCGGCTCTTTGATGTAAGCGCCTCCGCCGCGCACCGCCGGTGACGGCCGCCCGCCGCGGACGGCGGGCGGCCGCGCAATTTCGGGCACTAACCTCTGCTCGGGCCGGGCAGCATGACCCGGCCCGAAATCAAACGATCAGAAGCTGAACCGGTTCGTGAGCGTAAATACCTGCGTCGGGCCGATGCGGTAACCGGCCGGGGTGCCCGCGGTCTGGCCCGCGATCGGGCCCTGCACCGTGATCGGGATCAGGTAGTTGTGCTTGCCGATGTTCGTCGCGTTCAACTGGATGGTCCATTCGACGTTCTTGGCGATCTTGTGATGATAGCCAATCCACCCATCGAAGTACGTCTCGGACGGCCCCTTGTAGGGATGCGTCACATCGTATGTGACGGTCGCAGGGATGGCTGAATTCCCGAGTACAGGATATCCGATCGTCGGGCCGCTCTCGTACCGCACGCCACCACCCACATTGAAGCCCTTAAGGAAGTTATGGGTGAAATCATAGTTGGTGATGAGGTTATAGTGCCACGTACGAAGCTCCGGTGCCGCAGCTCCCTCGATGACTTTAAGGGCCGCAAAGTCCGTCCCGGGACCCTCAAACGTATGGAAGTCGCCGAGGTAGTAGGTGTCCTTCGCGTACGGGACGTCGGGGGTGCCCCACCAGAAGTGCATCATTCCGCCGTTACCCTGAACCATCGTGAGGGCCTGGCTCATGAGCTTGCTCATGGCCTCACCGCCGATGTTGCTCCGGACCGCATTTTCCTTGCTGACGTTGAGAGTAATGCGCCAGTTCGGGATCGGATTGGCGTTAAGTTCGAATTCATACCCCTTCGATAGGCTGTCTTCGGTAAGCGTGAAGCCGTTAGGCACGGCCACATTTTGCGAATACGCGCCGCCGGACTGTACCGCGGCCAAGCTTGGGTAACCCCAAGCCGACCAGAAACGCGGGTCGATGGCGTTTTGGAACGCGCGCACACCGGCTACCGCTGCGTCTTCTGTGGCCAAGTACCCCGCGTTCGCGGACCCGTCAGGATTAGTGTAGTTAATCAATGAGGAATACTGTCCGACCTTTGACGTGGCATCCCAACTCGCGAGATTACGATCATACCGGTTCGTGTAGTAACCGAGCTGGTTCATCCACCAGCCGAAGTGATTACCAAAACTTCCGGAACTCGCGTTTGTGATGTTCTTTTCCGAAGTGACGTACTTGGTGATCTTGAGCGAGTACTTGCCGTCGCGGGTCTCGATCAAGATGCCGCGGTCAATCGTTTTGCCCGACGGCGGCGCGATCGCCTGACCCAGTACGTCGAACCGGCCGGCGATCGGCTGGAAGTTCGACGACTGGCTGTACGTGAGGCTGACGTCAAACGGCAGGTTCTTCGTCACGTTCTTGATGCCCGGCAGATCCATCAGATGCGCCACGAAGCTGTCGGAACGCGAGCTTACCTTGATGACTGCATTCGTTGCGCTCGGAACGCTATAGTTGCCGAAGTCGATCGCATGGACATCGGTCCCGTTACCGATAGTGCGCGAATACCCGTAGGATTTCACCTCGTCCGTGCGCCAGCCGAGCGTCGCTACCAAGCTATCGTCGAGCATCTTGCCCTGCCAGACGAGCGCCTTCGAGATCGTTTTGGCCTTGTTCAGCGCCGCATTGGTCGTCAGCGCGGCGCGATCCGCCGCCGAAGCATTCGCTTGGGTGATGTTGAGCTGTTTGGTGGTCCAACCAACATAGTTCGCCGGATTGTCTGATTGGTGAAAGCTGCCGGGAGCGACAATACCAGTGGCAACCCCATTGACAATCGTACCACCCGCAGCGGCGACGTAGCCTGGAGCCAGTTTCGCCGGATCCAAGGTGTAGGCATTGTCCGTCCAAGGATCGGTCTTAAGGACGGTCGCGGGAGCGTTCCACGTATCGTTGAAATAGGTGACCGCACCGTTGGCGATCTGCGGTATACCCGAAATCCCCGGGATATTGGCACCCTTCGCCGATTTACCCAGCAACGAAGGTCCGAGATATATGTCCATCGTCGGCTTGACAGATGTGAAATTGCTATTCGCTGGGTTGAGGCCTGGATTATCCTGCAAGGTATACGCGTTCGGATCGAGGTAGCCGTAGCTGTCCCAATTGCGATTGTCGGTGGTTTGGGTCGAGTCTGCCCAGAGGCCCGTCAGCGTATGCTGGCCGACAATCCGGCCCGCCCAGCCCGGGAGATCCTTGCGGAGGTCGCGAGTGGCGTAGGCCGTCACGCGCTTGTCTTCGCTCTTGACCTCATTGGAATAATTGCTGCCGCCGGTCGTGGAAACGAAGGGACGGCCCACGTTCGGATTCGGCGTGCCGTCGGAGAAAGGAACGCCCGTCCGACCCGCATCCGGCGTGCCGTTGTTGTAAACCGCCATCGGATCGATGAAGAGGGAGACCGTGCCGCCCAACAGAGCGGTGTGGGTGTACTTGTAGGACTCCTTGTTGTAATCGACGGAAATACCGACCTGGTCGTCGAGCGCAGTTTCCGTGACGTTGAACGTCGCACGGTGGAACTGCTGCGCTTCGTGTTTGGTGTTACCATCGATCAGATTCTTGTAGAAGTTGAAGACCGACGGATCGGTGATGACGTCATTCTTGAAAACGCCCGCCGCGGAGTATGGGAGGGCCAAATTGGTCGCCCACAAGGAGGTGTTCGCGATAGTAGCCCAAGAACCCGGCTGCGTGTTCAAGCCGCCGATGACGTTCTTGGTAAACGCATTGCTTGCAGACTGGATCGTGTACCCTGTCTGCGCACCGCCGCCATTGCCAAACAATGCGATCGGATTATCGCCGCCGGGAGAAGTCGAAAGCCAAGGCTGGGCGTAGGGAATCGCCATGCCGCCAGCGTTCGCATAAACGGTGCCGACAGGGTCGCGCAACCCGCCGTTGCCGATGCGGCCGGTCACATGGTCCCACAGCTGCCATCCATTGTAGGTGGCCTGGCTGGTGCCCGCGGCACCGGTG
>CAZAFS010000170.1:0-6552 GCA_964484165.1 uncultured Opitutaceae bacterium
TCGACATGTGGGGCCACTGGCTCTACCCGACGATCGCCTTCCAGATCTTCGGCCTCGCCCTCCACGTCCCGCAATGGCAGATCGGCGTGGCGGTGCTGCTCAATCGCGTGTTCGACGCGGTGTCCGATCCGTTGTTCGGATGGCTTTCGGACAATACCCGCTCGCGCTGGGGGCGCCGCCGGCCCTTCATGCTCGTCGGCTGCCTTTTCGCCGGCCTGGGGCTGCCCTTTCTCCTCGCGGCCAGCCCGAGCTGGTCGCCCACGGCCTGCTTCTGGTTCATGCTGGTCTCGTCGGCGATCTACCTGCCGATCGTGAGCTGCTTCAACATGCCCTATCAGAGCCTCGGCATGGAATTGACGCCGGATTACCACGAGCGGACCAGTGTGTTCGCCTTCAAGAACGCCATCCAGAAGATCCCCGAGCTCGGACTGTTTTTCTTCGGCACCTTCTTTTCCCTCGCGCCGTGGGCGGGCGCCAACGCCAGCAACGTCCTGGGGCGCGTCAAACAGCTCTTCTCCACGACCGCCGCCTGGCACCTGGCGCCCAAGGACACGGCCAACACCCTGATCGGCGCGCAGGTGTACCTGGCCCTGTGCGGCCTGATCATCATCGCGGTCGGTCTCCTCTCCACGGTCCTGGTCCGCGAACGCTACTACGACAAGCTCATTGCCAACAGCCAGACCAGAATCTCCATCAAGGAAACGCTCTGGCAGACGCTGCAATGCCGGCCCTTCCGCATCCAGCTCGGGATGCAGCTGGCCTACAATATCGGCCTGAGCATGGTGGGCACCCTCGGACTGGCGGTGACGTTCTATTACGTGTGCAACGGCGACAAGGGGGTGGGCAACTATTGGAACACCTGGATGGGGGTGATGGGAATGGTGATGGGTCTGCTCGGCATCCCGGTCTATGCGTTCATCGCCCGCCGGTTGGGCAAGCTGAAGGCGCTCATGTGCGTGCTGGGTTCGGCCATCGTGGTGTTCATCGGCACCTGGTGGCTGTACACGCCGAGGATCGTCTGGCTTCAGATCTTCGCCTCGGGATCCATCGCCTTCATCGGCGCCGGTTTCTGGACGATCATGGGATCGGTCGGCGCCGATGTGATGGACTACGATGAACTCGAAGGCGGCCGGCGGCGCGAAGGCTCGTTCTCCGCCTGCGGCTCGTGGATCAACAAGGTGGGGATGGCGGTGGGCGCCAGCGTCTCGTTCTTCATCCTCCAGTGGGTGGGATTTGATTCCACCACCGATCTCCAGACCGCGCACACCATCTTCATGATCCGCTTCCTGCTCGCGGCGATTCCGATCATCGGCCTCGTGCTGGCGCTGATCGCCCTCGCCCGGTTCCCCCTGACGCAGGAAAAGATGGCCGAAATCCGCACGCAGCTCGAGGCCCGCCGCGGCAAGGTGTAGGCGCGCCGCCTGCGGCGGCGCGATTCAAGAAGAAAGAGGGAAGATTCAAGACCGACCGTCTCGCGTCTGATCTTCCTGCTTTCGTCTTCGTTCTTGAATCGGCGTCAGCCCGCGGTCCCGCCGGTGCGCCGCCGGTTCTCCAGATCGACCTGGATGGTCTTCATGGTCTTCTCATCCAGTCGATAGAAGAATATCAGGGCGACCGAGATCAGGCCGAAGGCGGCAGGGATCACGCTCATCAGGGACACCAAAAGGTGGTTGACCATGACCGATTGCGCCTGGTCGGCGATGAAGCCGTAACTGGAAAGCAGGGTGCCGGTGAAAACCGCGCCCAGGGCCCAGCCCGCCTTTTGGCACGTCGCGGAGGCGGAAAAAACGAGGCCCGTGGCGCGCCGGCCCCGCTTCCATTCCGAGTAGTCGGCGGTGTCGGCATACATGGCCCAGATCACGGGCGAAAGCGGACCGCCGCTGAGCGAGCCCAGCATCTGGCAGACGAAAATCAGGGTCATGTGCTCGGGCGTCAGAAAATAGAAGGCCGCGGTGCTGAGAATCGAAACGGCAAACAGGAGCAGGAACGCGTTCTTCTTGCCGACGCGCGCGGTCAGGAGCGGAACGAGCAGCGTGCCAATGATCGCGCAGATTTGGCCGACCGTGTTGAAGCAGGAGGTGATTTCTTCAAACCCCCAATTGAAGTGCCACCCCAGGAAGTCGTACCGGATGGTGTGGTGCGCCCCTTCGGCGTAAGCCGTGATGAAATACTTGAAATAGTAGTTGGTCACGCCGATGCGGGAGGCGACGAACATGATCATCGTCAGCGTCGCGAACAGCAGGACGATCCACGGCCCGTTGGTCCAGAGATCGATCAGGTCGCGTTTGACCGACGTCTGCTGGGCCGGCGGGGGCGTGACGCGCTCCTTCGTGAAGAGGAAGGTCAGCACGAAAAACACGATGGCCACGGCCGCGTACAGCATGATCGTTTTCTGCCAGCCCGCCGGATCCTGGGAGTCCACCCCGTTGCCAAAATGCTTGGCGAAAATGAGCGAGGTCCATGACACCGCCGTGCCCGCGAGGTAGGCGAACGTGAATTTGAAGGAGGCGGCGCTCGTCCGCTGCGTGGGGTCGGGGGTCAGAACGCCCAGCAGGGAGGAATAGGGAATGTTGATGCCCGCGTAGCAGGCCATGAAGAGCAGGAGCGTCGCATACGCGTAGACGACCTTGCCGCCCGGGGAAAAGTTGGGCGTGGTGAACATCAGCACGGCCGAAACGGCCAGCGGCAGGGCCATCCCGATCAGATAAGGCCGGAATTTGCCCCAACGGGTTTGCGTCCGGTCGGCGGTCATGCCGATGATCGGATCGATCACCGCGTCGAAGATGCGCGACACCATGATCATGGTGCCCGCGATCGCCGCCGCCTTCGCCGCCGTGCCGATCTTGAAGATGTCGGTGTAGAAGAACATCAGGTTCATCGTGATGCTCTGCCAAAACAGAACCGACGCGAAGTCGCCAAAGCCGTAACCGATCTTTTCTCTCAGCGGGAGTTTCAGGGCGTCGTCGCTCATAGGGCTGAAGGGGGATCTTCCGGGGTCGCCAGGGAAAGCGCGGGAGGGTGCGAGGAGTCGTAGGGACCGCGGCAACCAAGGCGAGAAATATGTGGGGGGGCCGGCGGCAGTCCCGGGATTGCGCCCAGTGCGCCGGCCCTCCATCCTTACGCGCATCCGGCTTCACGCCGATTTTGCTTTCCCCGCGCCCCGCGCTTTCTTCTTCGAACGGCAGGTCCCTTTCCCGTAATCTGCAAACCACCAAGGAGTCCGGGCCGCCCGCAGGCGCCGGCCCGGACGGAATCATCCCCACCTGAAACCCCATGGCTCGCGTCGCTAGAATTCCATCGCTCTGCGCCTGGTGGCTCGGCGCCGCCGTCGCAATCGCAGCACCGGCGCAGCCAGCCGGCTCCTGGGTCGGCACGTGGGGCGCCGCGCCCCAGCTGACCGAACCGAAGAACCTGCCGCCGGCGCCCGGATTGTCGGACAGCACCCTCCGGCAGTTCGTGCATGTGTCGATCGGCGGCTCCCGGCTCCGTGTCCGGTTCTCCAACGCCTTCGGCTCCGATCCGGTCGAGATCGCCGCCGCGGCGGTCGCCACGGCCGGGGACCGGGGCGCGATTCATCCGGACTCCAGCCGGCCCCTGAGTTTTGGGGGCCAGCCGGCCGTCACGATTGCGCCGGGCGCGATGGCGGTCTCGGACCCGGTCGAATTTGAACTGGCCCCCCTGGCCGATCTGGCCGTGACGATCCATTTCGGCCAGGTTTCGCGCGACGTGACCGGGCACCCGGGATCGCGTTGCACTTCGTATCTGCAGCAGGGTGATTTGGTGTCGGCCACCACGCTGCCCGCTCCCGTCACCATGGAGCATTGGTACATCCTCAGCGGCGTGGAGGTGTGGGCCGGGCACCCGGGCGGCGTGCTGGCGATCCTGGGCGACTCGATCACCGATGGGCGTGGTTCGACCACCGACCGGAACCGGCGCTGGCCGGACGACCTGGCGTGCCGCCTGCAGGCCGACCCGCGGACCGCGCGGATTGGCGTGATGAATCAAGGCATTGGCGGCAACCGCCTGCGGCACGACGGCCTGGGGCCATCAGCCCTGTCCCGCCTCGACCGCGACGTGCTGGAACAGCCCGGGGTCCGGTGGCTGATCGTGTTCGAGGGCGTCAATGACTTGGGAGCCGCCCCGCCCGAGGCGCGCGGTGAGGTGGCCCAGCAGGTCATCGCGGCCTATGAGGAGATCATCCAGCGAGCGCACGCCCGGAACATCCAGGTGTATGGGGCGACCATCACACCGTTCGGAGGATCCTTTTATGCCAGCCCGGCCCGCGAGGCGAACTGGCAGGCGGTCAACACCTGGATCAGAACGAGCGGCCGGTTCGACGGCGTGATCGACCTCGCGACCGCGGTGGGCGACCCGGCGGATCCGACCCGCCTGGCGCCGGTGGTGGACTGCGGCGACCACCTGCATTTGTCGGATCAAGGGTACGTGGTCATTGCGGGGGCGATCGACCTCGACTGGTTCACCCCATAATGGAAGGGACAAAAGAACCCGCCGAACGGCCACCGGTGCCGGTGCGCCGATGGTGATAACTGCCAGCGCCGTGTGGTTGTGATGCGAGCATTGCGCATTTTAACCAGGGCGGCAGGATGCCGGGTGCCATGAAAAAATCCTTTCGGGGCAAGCCGCTGCCCGGTGGCAATGGCATGCGCCTGAGCCGGTCGGCCAGCCGTGCAGCCATGGTCGCCCTTGCGATCGGTGCGCTCTGGCTGGCGAGTCCACTCGCGAAGTCGGCGCCACGCGAGCGAATCTCGATCGATCAGGACTGGCGGTTTCAAAAGGGGGATCCGGCGGGAAACACGGTCAGTCTGTTATACGACGGGCGTACCGAGGTGGCGAAGAAGCGGGACGACGGCCCGGCGGACGCGCAGGCGAAGGAGCTGGCAAACGTCACGGCGCCCGCGCAAACGGTGATCAAGGCCTGGATTCTGCCGACGGGGAACGCGTTCATCAAAGATCCAGCGCGGCGGTTCCTCCGCCCGCAAGGCGATTGGGGTGGCGCCGTGGCTTATGTGCCGCGGGACTTCGATGACCGCGCGTGGCAAAAGGTGAACCTGCCGCACGACTGGGCGATCGAGGGGCCATTCATCACCACGGGTGGAGGAGGGATGGGCCGGCTGCCAACCGCTGGCGTGGGCTGGTATCGGAAAAGCCTGGCGATTCCGGCGGCGGACGCCGGCAGGTCCATCTTTCTCGACGTCGACGGCGCGATGTCGTACGCGACGGTCTGGCTCAATGGCCACCTCGTGGGCGGCTGGCCGTATGGCTATTCGTCGTGGCGCGTCGACCTCACGCCGTATGTGGTTTTCGGCGGCGAGAATCAGTTGGCGATCCGGTTGGACAATCCGCCGGATTCGTCGCGCTGGTATCCAGGCGGCGGCATCTATCGTCATGTTTGGCTGACCAAAACCGAGCCCGTGCACGTGGCCCAATGGGGTGCCTTGGTGACGACGCGGGACGTTTCCGCCGCTTCCGCGACCATCGACGTGGAGGTCACAATCGACAATGGTCTCGGGAGCGGCGCGACGGTCCGGATCGCTTCGCAGATCTTCGCCCTGGATGCCGCGGGGCAGAAAACGGGCGACGCCGTCGCCAGCCTTGAGCCGGTAGAGACGCCCGTTGCGGCGGGGGCGAGCGCGACGGTCAAGGGCTCGGTCGTCATGGCGAATCCGAGGCTTTGGGGCCCGCCGCCGCACCAGCGGCCCAACCGCTACATCGCGGTCACGACGGTTTCGCAGGATGGCCGGGTGGCCGACGCCTATGAAACGCGCTTCGGCATTCGCGCGGTGCGGTTCGAGCCGGATTCGGGCATCACGGTCAACGGTGAGCGCATCCAACTGAAAGGCCTCAACCAGCACCATGATCTGGGCCCATTGGGCGCAGCGTTCAATCGGCGGGCGGCACAGCGACAGCTCGAGCTCCTGCGCGACCTGGGCGGCAACGCGATCCGGACGAGCCACAACCCGCCCGCCCCCGATTTGCTCGAGCTGACGGACGAGATGGGTTTTCTGGTGATGGACGAGGCGTTCGATTGCTGGGGGCGCGGGAAGACGCCGAACGACTTTCACCTGATCTTTCCGGACTGGCACGAGCAGGACCTCCGCGCGCTCGTGCGGCGCGATCGCAATCATCCCTCGGTGATCCTCTGGAGCGTCGGCAACGAAGTCGGAGAGCAATACACCGGCGGGGAAGGCGCGGCGGTGGCCAGACAGCTTTGTGACATCGTCCACGAAGAGGACCCCACGCGGCCGGCGACCAGTGCAATGAACTTCGCCAAGCCGGACATGCCCCTGCCCGCCGTCCTGGATGTCGTCAGTCTGAACTACCAGGGCGAAGGGATCCGCGACACGCCGGAGTTTGCCGGGACCGATCGCATCCGCACGCCGCCGCAATACGACGCCTACCGCGCGAAGTTTCCCCACAAAGTCATTCTCAGCAGCGAGACCGCGTCCGCGTTCAGCAGCCGCGGCGTTTACCTGTTCCCGGTGTCGAAGGAGATCAGCGGGCCGGTGCGGGATGGCCGGGGCGGCGATTCGA
>CAZAFS010000171.1:0-3088 GCA_964484165.1 uncultured Opitutaceae bacterium
GATGGCGGCGCCGACCGGTGGTTCACCACCCTCTGGTTCAGAACCTACCGCTATATTGAAGTGACGATCGAAACGGCGGCCGAGCCGCTGGTCCTGCACGATTTCTGGGGCAACTTCACCGGCTATCCGTTCCGGGAGCGCGGCGCCTTCACCTGCGACGATGCCCGGCTCTCCGCCCTTTGGACGGTGGGCTGGCGCACCGCCCGGCTGTGCGCGTACGAGACCTATTTCGACTGTCCCTATTACGAACAGATGCAGTACGTGGGTGACACGCGCATCCAGTCCCTCGTCTCCCTCTACGTGGCGGGCGACGACCGGCTGATGCGCAACGCCATCGAATTGTACGATTTCTCGCGGATCCCCGAGGGGCTGACCCAAAGCCGGGTCCCGGCCTCGACGCCCCAAATCATCACCACCTTTTCGCTCTTCTGGATCGACATGGTGCACGATTACTGGATGCACCGGGATGATCGGGCCTTCATCGAAGCCCGGTTGATGGGCATCCAGGCGGTGCTCGACTGGTTCGAGAAGCACATCGACGCGAAAACCGGAATGTTGGGCGGCCTGCCGTACTGGAGCTTTGTCGATTGGCCGGACGAATGGCCGTGGGACAACAGCAAGCATCTCGGCGGGCAGCCCGACGGCGCGGCCGAGGGCGGATCTTCAATCGTCACGCTGCAATTGGTTTGTTCATTGGATCACGCGGCGGCGCTGTTCGACGCGTTTGGCCGGCCGACCCTGGCGGCCCATTACCACGACCTGGCGCAGGGCCTGCGGACAGCGACCAAGAAACATTGCTGGGATGAACCCCGGCGCCTGTTCGCTGATACCCCCGAGCGGAAAACGTTCAGTCAGCATGCCAATGTGCTGGCCGTATTGTCGGGCTGCGTGGCCGGGGACGAGGCCAGGGCGCTGGTCACGCGGATCAATACGGAACCGGGACTGATCCAGTGCACGCAGTATTTCCGGTTCTATTTGCTGCGGGCGATGAAGGCGGCGGGCCTGGGCGATCAGTACGTCTCGATGCTGCAACCCTGGCACGCGATGCTGGCCAAAGGATTGACGACGTTTGCCGAACGCCCGGATCCAACCCGCAGCGATTGCCATGGTTGGAGCGCCTCCCCCAACTATGAATTCCTCGCGACCGTCTGCGGTATCGAGCCGGCCACGCCAGGTTTTCGCACGGTCCGGATTGAGCCGCATCTCGGCTACCTGACGCGCGTCGAAGGCACGGTACCTCATCCCGCCGGCGACATCCGGGTCGCATTGCACCGCACCGGGAAAGGCATCGAAGGGGAAATCACGCTGCCGCCCGCACTCAGCGGCTATTTCCTCTGGCAGGACCGCCGACTTCCCCTCCGGGCCGGGAGACAGACGGTCGAAATCGAATCGGACGCGCTGGCCGGAGCACCTCGTTAGGCAGAACGCCGGCGATCGCAACTCCCGCCGCACGGCAAGCACCACCATGAAGAAGCCGACCCGGGAAGAGCAAAAGCGAATGTGCACGAGCAAGCGGAGGTTTCGCAGTCAGGGCGACGCCCTCGACGCCGCGCTCCTCGCCGGAGTCGAACGCCGACGCAAAGCCTACCTCTGCCCGCTCTGCAGACAATGGCACCTGACCTCGAACTAGCCTTGGCAGACGTCAGCGGTTAGAGGTCGGACGGCGGGGTGCCTGCTGGCAACCAAAACGGGCGCCCAGCGTAGTAGTGACGGGGGGCCCCCGGCGGGCATCGGGTGCGGCGCCGGGCGGATTGTGGCCCTGATTTCCCACCGATCAGATTCGATTTTTCGCCGGCGCGCCGCAAACTCCCCCGCATCCGGCCCCCTTTCGACCAGCCGGTGCCCATGGCGTCAGAACCCGGCAACGGATCCTTCCACCCCCGCCGCCTCCGGGCGCTGGGGGCGGGCGTGCTTATCCTCTGCGCGACGCTGGCGGCCTACTTCCCGGCGCTCCGGGGCGGGCTCCTTTGGGACGACGAGGGGCACGTCACCAAGGTGGAACTTCGCCCCCTGTCCGGATTATGGCGCATCTGGACCGAACTGAGCGCGACGCAGCAATACTATCCGGTCCTGCACACCGCGTTTTGGGTGGAGCATCGGTTGTGGGGTGACGCGACGCTCGGTTACCACCTCGTGAACCTCCTGCTGCATGTCACCGCCGCCTGCCTGGTGGCGCTGATCCTGCGGCGGCTTCTCGACGGTCGCGTCGGCCCTTCGACTCCGCTCAGGGCATTCGATTCCGAGCCGTTGGCCGGAGGCCATGAGCGGAGGCGGTACGCCGGAGTCGAATGGCTGGCGGCGCTGATTTTTGCCCTGCATCCGGTGAACGTGGAATCGGTGGCGTGGATCGCCGAACAGAAGAACACGCTTTCGACGGTGTTTTACCTGCTGGCGATGCTGGCGTACCTGCGTTTTGACCAGCAGCGCCGGTGGCCGCTGTATTTCGTGGCGCTGGGCTGGTTCATCCTCGCGCTGTTGAGCAAAAGCGTGACGGCCACGCTGCCGGCGGCGCTGCTGGTGGTGCTGTGGTGGCGGCGGGGGCGCCTCGCGTGGCGGCGCGATGTCTGGCCGCTGGCGCCGTGGCTCGCGCTCGGTCTGGGCATGGGGTGGCTGACGATGTGGGTGGAGCGCCGGTTCATCGGCGCGGAGGGATCGGAATTCAATCTGAACTTTTTGGAGCGCTGCCTGCTGGCCGGCCGCGTCGTCTGGTTCTACCTGGGCAAGCTGTTCTGGCCGGCCAACCTGACCTTCATCTATCCGCGCTGGGAGGTGAGCGCAGGCGCGGCGTGGCAGTATGGGTTCCCGGCCGGCGTGGTGGCGTTGCTGGGCGCGTTGTGGTGGATCCGCCGGCGGTCGTCCGGCCCGCGGTCCCGCGCCGCCACGGCGGGGCTGGCCGCGTTGCTGTTTTTTGTCGGTTCGTTGTTCCCGGCGCTGGGGTTCTTCAACGCCTATCCTTTCGTCTACTCCTATGTCGCCGACCACTTTCAGTATCTGGCGAGCCTGGGCGTCATCGTGCTCGTGTCGGCCGCGTGGGGTCAGGCGTGGGCCGCCGCGTGCACCGGATCGGTCCTCCGCCGCGGTCTCTTGG
>CAZAFS010000171.1:3188-6549 GCA_964484165.1 uncultured Opitutaceae bacterium
CGGCACGCTGGGGGTGCTGACCTGGCGGCTGAGCCGGATGTACCGCGATCTGCCGACACTCTACCGCGTGACGATCGAGCGGAATCCCGACTGCTGGATGGCGGAATTCAACCTGGGCAATCTCCTGTTGGCGGCCGGCCGCATGGACGAGGCGATCGGTTATTACGAGCAGGCGCTGCAATCCCGGCCCGATTACCCGGAAGCCCGCAACAATCTGGGCAACGCCTGGCGCGCCCTCGGCCGGGAGCAGGCGGCCCGGGCGAGTTACGAGGCGGCGTTACGGCTCAAGCCCGATTACGCGGAGGCGTACTACAACCTGGGCAACGTCGCCTACGAGGCTGGCCGGATTCCCGAGGCCCAGACGGACTACGAAACGGCGTTGCGGCTCCAGCCCGATTACCCCGAAGCCCATTTCAACTTGGGCAACATCCTGCGGGAAGCCGGCCGGCTCGAGGCGGCCATCTCCCACTACGAGCAGGCGCTTCGGCAACGGCCGGATTATCCGGGAGCCCACGGCAACCTGGGCATCGCCCTGGCCCAGGCGGGCCGATGGCCGGAGGCCATCGCCCAGTACGAGCAGGCCCTGCGGCTGAAGCCCGACGATCCCGCGGCGCACTCCAATCTGGGCGATGCCCTGGAGGCGACCGGCAGGGTGCAAGAGGCGATTGCCCACTATGGGGAAGCCCTGCGCCTGAAACCCGGCCTAGCCGACGCCCAGAACAGCCTGGGCATTGCGCTGGCTGAGATCGGCCAACGTGACGTTGCGATCGATCACTTTGAGCAAGCCCTGCGGCTCCGGCCCCGCTATCCGGAAGCGCACAACAACCTGGGCATCGCCCTGGCCGAAGCCGGCCGCCTCGATGAGGCGATACGTCATTTTGAGGCGGCGTTGCGCCTGAAACCTGACTACGCGGAAGCCCGCGAGAACCTGCGCCTCGCTCTGGAGAAGGCCCGCCGGCCCCGGTAGATGTCATGCGGTCCGGACGCGGACTGACCGCCGGCCGAGGTGCGGTTCTCGATTTCTCTATCCGGTTCCCGGCATCCGGTCTCCGGTGTGGCGACGGCCCTTAGTCGACGTCAGTGCGGAAGGGCGAGGCCGGCAGACCGGCGGTGTTGAACAGGTTGCCCTCGGGCACGTTGGCCCAGCCGTAGCGCACCGCGACGGGCTGCGCCACGGCGTCGGCCGACACCACGACGGTGTCGCCCTGAATCTCCGCCCTGGCCGGATGGAAGACCTTGTCCGCGCCGGCGATCGTGAAACCGTTCAGCGTGCCGCCCGGCGCCACGAGGCCGCCGCCCACATGGGTGAACTGCAGCACGGCGCGAGTCCCGGCGACCTGCATTGTGGCAAAGGCCGGACCCGAGTACTCGATCTTCTCGCCGTAGGCCAGCGCGCGGGCCGCAAGGGCCAGCCGGGCTCCGACCGGCTGTTTGTGCGCCGGATGGATGTTGGTCGGGTCACCGCAGTCGATCGTGACGGCCAGCGCCGTGTTTGGCGTCCGCAGCCACGTGAGGAACTGCGCCTCGCGGATCTCCGGCGTCATGTCTTTGTAGGGCGCGATCTGCACAAAGAGGAACGGGAAGTCGCCCTCGCCCCAGGCGCGCCGCCAGTCGGCGATCAGCGCCGGGAACAGCGTGCGGTACTGCCGCTCGCGGCCCACGTTGGCCTCGCCCTGGTACCAGATGACGCCGCGGATGGCATACGGCTGCAGCGGCGCGATCATGCCGTTATAGAGGGAGCCGGGCACCTGGGGGCTGTTGCTGTAATCGGCGGGCGGGTAGGGCACGGGGCCGAACCGCACCGAGGGCTGGCGCAGCCATTCCCCGGCCAGGGGGATCGCGGTGCCGGCCTGCGTCGCCGCCGGCACGAGCTGAAGCGGGTGACCGTCGCCCCAGATGCCGCCATTGCCGCCGGTGTCGAGGACCCGCACGGCGATGACATTGCGGCCGGCGTGGAGCACGCCGGCCGGGACGGCGTAGATCCGCGGCACGCGCCAGCCGCTGGTGGCGCCGACCTGCACGCCATTGACCCAGGTGGTGTCCGCATCGTCGATGGCGCCGAGCTGGAGCTCGGCACTCGTGCCCGCCCACGCCGCGGGCAGATCGACGCTTTTGCGGAACCAGACCACCCCGTCGAAGCCGGGCAGGCCGGTGTCCTCCCATACCGCCGGCAGATTCGTCGCGGTCCATCCGGCGGTGGCGAGATCCGGCGCACTCCACGGCGCGGCCGGGGCCGAGCCCGGGTCGCGGGTCAGGAACCAGTCCGCGAGCTTTTTGGGGTAATTGTAGGTGCCGGCCTGAATCTCGGCGCGCGCCTCCGTGATGTCCGCGACCGTCTGGGTGAAATCGGGCAGCGTGCGCAGGGTGTCGAGACTGGTCCACGATTCCGCCGGCGTGCCGCCCCACGAGCTGTGGATCAACCCCACGGGCACGTGCCGGGCCTGAAACAGATCGCGGCCGAAGAAATAGCCGACCGCGGTGAAATCCGCCGCGGTCTGCGGCGAGCACACCACCCATTTCCCCTCGACCGCGGCGGCGGGTGCCAGCGCGGTCGTCTGCGGCACGAGGAACTGGCGGATTTCGGGATAGTTGGCCGAGGCCACCTCGGCCTCCCAGTCCGTGATCAAGGGTTGACCCTCCCGCGGCCCGAGCTGCCGCTCCATGTTCGACTGGCCGCTGCAAAGCCAGACCTCCCCGACCAGAATGTTGCCGGCCGTGATTGTGTTCGACGGCCCGGTGACCGTCAGCGTGTACGGGCCGCCCGCGCGCAGCGGCAGCAGCCGCACCAGCCAGCGCCCGTTCCGGGTCGTTGCCCGCGCCCGGTGTCCGGCGATGTCGACGGTGACGCGCTCGCCGTCACCCGCTGTTCCCCACACGGAGACGGCGCGGCCCTGCTGGAGGACGGCGTTGTCGGAAAACAGCGCGTTGAGCCGGACCTCCGACCGCGCCGCCGGCAGGGCGGCCAGCGCGGCCGCGACAAAGAGGAGTTGGGGTAGTTTCATGCCTGTTTTCAATGGTGGACTCCGCGCCGCGGCACTAGCCGCCGCTGGTTCCGCCGGACGCCAAAGATTCCGAAAGAGGGCTGGGCGATTTGGTGCCTTGGTTGTTCAAATCATGGCGCCCTGCGCGCTCAGGACTTGTCCGCGGCGACGGTCAGCTTCAGGCCCCAGTCGTCATCGGAGGGAAAATTGGGCAGGGTGATCTGGCCCCAGACGTTGGCGCGCATCGTGCCGTCGCCGACGGAAGACCAGCGGCCGGTGCGGGGATCGAACCATTCCGCCCGATAGGTGCCGTTGGTGATCGCGCCGCGGATGACGGTCTGGTTGGGACAACCTTTTTCAAAATAAACGAGGAAGAAATC
>CAZAFS010000172.1:0-6541 GCA_964484165.1 uncultured Opitutaceae bacterium
CGGCGCCCATGGTCTGGTACCGCTGCAGGTGCCGGATGACCACGACCTCGCGGGTTGGGGCGCGGCCGCTGAGTTCCCGATAAACGAGGGTCTTTTTGTCCTCCGGCTTGAAGGCGATGCGGGGGAGAATGGAGATGCCGGATCCCAAGGCCACCAGGGCTTTCAACGTGGCGACCTGCGAACAGCGGTGACCGAGGCGGGGAACGAAGTCGTGATCGCCGCAAAAGCGCTCGATCTCCATGGCGAGGGAGCTGGAATGTCCCAGCAGCACGAAATTTTCGTCGGCCAGGTCCGCCGCGGCGATGGCGGCTTTCGTGGCCAGAGGATGGTTCCTGCCGACCACCAGAAGCAGAGGCTCGGTGAAAAGCGGTTCCAGCGAGATCCGCGGATCCTTCACCGGCGTCGGCACGATGGCCAGGTCGAGATCACCGTCGACGACTCCGTTTACCAGATCCGGCCGGAAGTCTTCATGGGTGTTCACCAGGAGATTGGGATGGGAGTCACGGCAGCGCTCGAGGAGCGGCGGCAGGAGATAAGGGGCAAGGGTCTGCACGGTCCCCACTTTGATGCGGCGCTCCAAAGTGGGACTGTCGTGCAGAGCCTTGGAGGCGTCTTCCACATCGAGCACTATTCGCCGCGCCCGGTCTAATAGGACCTTGCCTGCCTCAGTGAGAACCACACGCCGCCCAAGACGATGAAAGAGTTTGTGGCCAAGTTCGCGCTCTAGATTTATAATCTGCTGGCTTAGAGATGGTTGGGATATATCAGACCGAGCAGCGGCCTTGGTGAAATTTCCGGCGGTTGCGACGGCTAGGAAGTAACGAAGCTGATATAGTTCCATAGGTAGAACCTATGATATCAATAAAACCATGTTGCTTTAATTATTGCAAGACTGACGTACTGTAACCGCGGTTCCATAGGGGACCATTAACCTGAAACAGAAAGTTAACCATGAACCTAGATAGACTGATGAATCTCGTACCGGCGGGCGTCGTGCTCGCGGCAGCGGTTTTCCTCGGCCTTTCCCAGGAGAGGTTGGCCAACGTCAATCGAGACGGCCTCTTCTTCGGATTCGGCGCGGTTATCGCGCTGATGGCTCTGGCGAGCTATGACTACGGCGCCAAGCGGCGGATTCATGGCAATCGCTGAACCACCGGTTCGTTGAATCGAACATAGGGAGGCCGGGACCGAAAGGTCCCGGCCTCTTTGTCTGGACGGCGTGGCGTGGAAAGATGTCGGGCGCCTCAGCGCGGCTCGTTCCGATGGCCTAGGATAGCGGGGGCGGTGGCGCGGCGCTCGGCGCCCGCTTCAGCAATGCCGCGACGATGAGCGCAATCACCACGCCGAACGACACGGTCATGAGCAAGGTGAGGATGGAAAACGGCACGGGAGCAAAGGCGAAACGCAGCACTTTCTCGCTGACTTCCATCTGGGCGTCTTTCAGGCCGAGCTGGATCCATTTCTGCCGCGCGACGTCGATGCGATAATCAACATAACTGGGATTGATGAACGTGAGATGGATGAACGAGTAGACCATGCCGATCAGGCCCGCATACAATGAGATCAAGGTGCCGCCGCCGACCCCGCGGCCGTAGGCGAGGGATCCATCCTTCGCCTCCGCCCGCTTCGCCCTGATGCCGAGCCAAAGGATGACGACCATGACCACAATGCCCAAGAGGCCGATCCATGGTTCTTGCGCGATCCGGTCGGTCTGGAAGCCGAGGAAATAGCTGGCGAGCGACAGGACGATATTGGCCAGCGCGAGCACGAGGCCGTAGAAAAGAGCGGTGTTCATGACGGTGCCAACATGAGGCCTTTGGGATGATATTCAACCGTGCCGTGACCGGCGGCGCGGTCAACCGATGGGCGGCGGCGTGCCCATCAGGCCGGCGGGACTTTCAGCCGGACCAAGGTGGCGCCCCAGCCGCCCGAAGTCTCGTCGCCCAGCCGGAAGGAGGCCACGTGCGGCGACTGTCGCAGCAGACCATGCACGGTCTCGCGCAGGGTCCCGGTGCCTTTGCCGTGGATGATCCGAACTTCGCCCAAGCGACGCTGCTGGCATTCGCGCAGGTAGTCCTCGATGAGACTGGCCAGCTCGCCGGGCCGGAAAGTATGCAAATCCAGCTCGCCCGTGATGGGGATGCGGACCGGGGGAAGGTCGTGGTCCATGGCCGAGGTGGCATCCGGCGCCGAACGCCCGCAGACTCAGGGCGGGTCGGCTTCCTGGGTATCAGCGTGTTTGGCGGACGCCGGCGGGGGTTCGTTGGCCGGGGCACGGGAGGCATCGCTCGGTGGGCCGGCTGGTGCGGGTGGGGCGGCCGGCTGGCGTGGGCGCGGGGGTGGCGCTTCCATGGCCCGTCTCAACTCTTCTTCGAGACCACTGGTGGCTTTCTTGAACTCCCGGATTGATTTGCCCAGGCTGCGGGCGAGATCGGGCAGCCGCTGACTGCCGAAAAGCAGCAAGGCCACCAGCATGATCAGCAGCACCTCCGGACCTCCGAGGTCGAGAATGGCCAGCGGGTGAAAGGGGGCGGACATGGCGGTCATTGCACGTTGGTGCAGCACGAGGATAATGGCAAAATAAACCGCCGCGCCGGCCGCACCGCAGCATTGGGGCGGCCCCGCGGCGGTCTCCGCTTTCCCGAAATGCGACCCTTCGCCCGCCGCCGCCCGCTATTTGAGGCTGACCTCGACGAGGAAGGCCTGGGATTCGCTCGGGGCCACGTGATGGAGTCCGACCTTGTGCTCCGGCGCGTTGGCGGGTCCCATCCACGGCTCGACGCAGTAGAACGGCGCGTCGTCCGCCGCGGTCCAGGTCACCACCACGGATTGTGTCGGTGGCACGCGCTCCGAGCCGAGCCGCACGGTGACCTGGTCGGTGCCGCCGCGTTCCCCAAAGACGACGGCATTGTTTTTCAATGCCGTGTGGAAAACGTCGATGAGATCCTTGTTCGCCAGTGATTCCGTCGGCCGGAGGCGCGGGCCCGGGTGGAGAGAGCCGCGGTCGAAATCCTGCCGCAGGGTCGCCCCGGCCGGGATCCGGATGGAATAGTCCGCGCGCGTCCGGCCCTCGCTCCACGGCACGGTGAAATAGAGATGATGCCCCGCGCTCCACGGGATGGGTTTGGTGTCGAGGTTGCGCAGTTGCAGCTCGATGAACAGCGACAGGGGCTCGAATCGATAGCTGACGGTGAACTCGTAGTCGTAGGGGTAGGCGGCGCGGGCCTCGTCCCCGGGCTGGAACAGCGCCGTGAAACCGCGTTCGTCGAGGCGGATGATCGTGAAGTCGCCCTGCCGCGCGATGCCGTGCAGCGGCATCGGCCGGCGCTGGCCGGCGTCATCGCGCCAGAAATGGATTTCGCCCTGGTCGAAGCTGCGGCCGCAGAAGGGAAACAGGATGGGGTTGCCGCCGCGGACCTTGGCGATGTCGTCGAGCGTCTGCAGTTCGGGCCAGTAGATGACATCGCGGACCGTCCCGTCGCCGAGCGTGAGATGCCAGTTCATGAGGCGCGCCCCCTTCTCGGGCAGCGCGAGAAACGTCGAGGGGCCGACCTGCCAGCGGGTCAGGGTGTGCCCAAGATAGGGAATTTTTTCCATGCGTCAGAAGGATGTAGCGGATGAGGTCGGTGCCGACAAAGATTTTTTCGCAGGCGCTGCAGAGCGGTATTGAGCCATCGTGCGCCGCGCGTCACTCGAAATCGATGACGGCGGGAAGGCGCGGGCGGCGCCCGGGCCGCAGCGCCGATGGAAAACAACCGCGTGGCTTGTAAGCCCGCGGATGATCGGGGCGCTTGCCTCGGCGGGGAGAGGCCGCCAGTATGGCGCTGAATCCATGTCGCGGAGATTCTTCCTGTCTTGGCTTGGTTTGGTCCTTGCGGTGCTGACAGCATCAGGGGACGAAGGTTCACCGGCGGCGTCGCCGGCCGCCGCGGAACCCGGCCGGGCGCCAAAGCGGGTCACGGTCTATGTCGTGCCCGTGCGGGAGGAGATTGCGCGGCCCGTGCTCTACATTCTGCGGCGCGGCCTCAAGGAGGCGATTGAGAAGAAGGCGGACGCGGTGGTGCTCGACATGGAGACGCCGGGCGGGGCGCTGGACGTGACCTTCGACATCATGGGGGATCTCGCGAAGTTCCCGGGCCAGACGATCACCTACGTGGACAACGAGGCCGCCTCGGCGGGTGCGTTCATTTCGGCCACCACCCAGGAAATCTGGTTTGCGCCGGACGGGGTCATCGGCGCCGCCGCGCCCGTGACCGCCACGGGCCAGGACATCGATGAGACGATGAAGCTCAAGATCGTGAGCTACCTGAAGGCCCGGATGCGGGCGATTTCCGAGGGCCGGGGATACCGCGGCCAGGTGATCTCGGCCATGATCGACAAGGACTATGAGCTGAAAATCGGCGACACAGTCATCAAGGCCAAAGGCGAACTGCTTTCCCTGACGGCTCAAGAGGCGTCCAAAACCTACGGCACGCCCCCCGCGCCCCTGCTGGCGGCGGGCATCGCGAAAAACGTCGACGATCTTCTCCGACAAAAATACGGCGCGAACAATTACACCGTCATCCAGCTCGAAGTCACGTGGTCGGAACGGCTCGCCCAGTATCTCAACGCCATCGCGCCGATCCTGCTGGGCTTGGGCATCGTCTGTCTCTTCATTGAATTCAAGACGCCGGGGTTCGGTTTCTTTGGTTTTGCGGGCATCGCCCTCCTCGCAATCGTCTTTCTCGGCCATTATGTCGCCGGCTTTTCGGGGCACGAACCGATCCTCGTTTTCGGGCTCGGCGTGGTGCTGGTCGCCATCGAGGTGATCTTTTTCCCGGGGGTGGCCGTGCTGGCGATGAGCGGGATCGTCCTCATCCTCGCGTCGTTGCTCTGGGCCATGGCGGACATCTGGCCGAACGAGCCGATTCGCCTGAACGGCGACGTGTTTGTCCAGCCGCTGATCAACGTCGGTCTCGGTCTCGTCATCGCCGTCGCGCTGATCGCCGTGGTGGCCCGGTATCTGCCGAAAGGCTGGATCTGGGACCGGATGGTCCTCCAGACGGCGGCGGTCGCGGCCGCCCAGGACGCCGGTGGGGCGCCGGGGGCGGGGGCGGCGGCGCTCGTGGGCGCCCGCGGCGTGGTCGTGACCGGACTGTTCCCCAGCGGTCAGATCGAGATCGATGGCCGCCGCTACGAAGCCAAGCTCGAGGTGGGATCGGCCCCGGTCGGAACCGTGGTGGTGGTCAGACGAGCTTCGGATTTCAACCTGGTGGTGGAGATCGTCGCCTCATGAGCCTGTTGATCGTCTTCTTTGCCCTCGGCATCATCCTGCTTGCGCTGGAGATCGTTACGCCCGGCCCCTTGTGCGGGATTGCCGGCTGCGTTTGCATGGTGCTCGGCGTGATCAACGCCTTCGGCCAATTCGGCCCGCTGGGCGGCGCGCTGGCGGTCGCGTTGGCCCTGGCCGCGCTGGCGTCGGTGATTTATCTGGAGTTCGTCTGGCTGCCGCGCTCGCGTCTCGCGAAAACATTTACCATGGACACGACGCTGCATGCCATCAGTCAACCGCCGCCGGCCGACCTGCAAGAGGTGCTTGGGCGCGAGGCGGTGGCCGAGACGACCCTCGCGCCCGGAGGCTACGTGCGGATCGAGGACCGCCGCTACGAGGCGTTTTGTCGCAGCGGGCATGTGGCGGCCGGGGCCCGCCTGAAAGTTGTGGGCCTCGACAATTTCCGTCTGATCGTTTCGAAAACCTGAACCTCCATCTTACCATGAGTCCATTCATTATCGGTGTTTTAGTGATCGTCGGCATTCTCGCGCTGGTCGTCGCCACGATGGTCATCAGCCTGGTCGGGGCGTACGTGAAGGCGCTCTTCAATGGCGCGGCGGTTTCCATGTCGAAGCTGATCGCGTTGAAGCTGGCCAGCATTCCCTACGGGTTGATCGTCGATGCCCGCATCACCGCCGTGCGCGCCGGCATCCCGATCGGCGTGGACCAGATCGCCTCGCACTATCAGGCGGGCGGCAATGTCGTGCCCACGGTGCAGGCCATCATCGCGGCCAAGAAGGCCGGGATTGAGCTCAACTGGGATCGTGCCTGTGCCATCGACCTCGCGACCAAGGGTTCCGGCAAGTCGGTCGTCGAGGCCGTGCGCACCTCGGTCGATCCCAAGGTGATCGATTGCCCGAATCCCGAGGGCGGCCGCACGACCATCGACGGCGTGGCCAAGGACGGCATCCAGGTGAAGGTGAAGGCCCGGGTGACGGTGCGCACCAACCTGGATCGCTTCGTGGGTGGCGCGAAGGAAAACACCATCATTGCCCGGGTCGGCGAGGGCATCGTGACCACCATCGGCTCGGCCGAGAGCTACAAGACGGTGCTCGAGTCGCCCGACAGCATTTCCAAGACGGTGCTGGCGCGCGGGCTCGATGCGGGCACGGCGTTCGAAATCCTCTCGATTGACATCGCCGACGTTGACGTCGGCGTGAATGTTGGCGCGGCCTTGCAGGTGGCGCAGGCCGAGGCCAACAAGAACATGGCGCAGGCCCAGGCCGAGAT
>CAZAFS010000173.1:0-6539 GCA_964484165.1 uncultured Opitutaceae bacterium
GGCCGGCCACGTGGCGGTCTATGTCGATTGCGCCGACCTGGACCGGCCCGGCGAGGAATTGAAGGCGCATTTTCCGGCGCCGTTCGGCAACATCGACCACCACCTGTCCAGCGCCGGCTTCGGCGAGCACAGTTTCGTCGACCCGGCCTCCGCCGCCACGGCCGAGATCCTGGCCGGCATGCTGCTGGACAACGGCGTCCCGCTCGATGCCGCGACCGCGCAGGGCCTCTACGTCGGGATCCTCACCGACACGGGACAGTTTCGTTTCAACTCCACCTCGCGGCGCTGCTTCCGGCTCGCGGCCGAGTTGCTCGCGCACGGCGCCAATCCGGCCGAGGCCGGCTATGAGCTCTACGAACGCGAGACCCTCGGCAAGCTGCAGCTCCTGCAGCGTTTCCTCGCATCGCTGTGCCTCGAGTGCGGCGGGCGGGTCTGCGTCGGCCTGCTGCCGGACGGCGTGTTCGCCGCCACGGGAACGTCGTCCGAGGACACCGAGGGCATGGTGGACTACAGCCGCGCCGTTGACGGCGTGGACGTGGGCGTGCTCATCGAGGAACAGCCCGACGGCATCAAGGCGAGCCTGCGCGCGAAGGATCCGGCCTATCGACTCGATCTCGTCGCCGGCCAGTTCAGCGGCGGCGGTCATGCCTGTGCCGCCGGCCTGACGCTGAAGGGCGCGAAGCTGGACACGTTCCGTCCCCGCCTCGTGGCGGCGATCGCCGAGCGGATCCGCGCGGTCGACGCCGGCCGGTGACCAACCGGCCGTCGCCCCACGTTGCCGCGGCCAACGGCGTGGCCTCGCGAAAATGAGGAGTTCCAGAGCAAGGACCACATTTCGGCCTCTGGCCCGCGCGCTGTTGCTGCTGGCGCCCGTGGCGCAGGTCCGGGCCGGCGGCGACTTGGACCGCCTGGTGGACCGCGCGGTCCAGACCGCCTTGGTCCGACTGGAGCGCAGCGTCCGCGAAGTGGGCGACCCGGCCCTTTATCCCACGTACGGCACGCCGCAGCTGCGCTGGCAGCTCAAGTCGTCCGCCGACTGGACCAGCGGATTCTATCCGGGCTGCCTTTGGTATGCCTGCGAGCTCAGCCGGGACCCCCGCTTTGCCGGCTGGGCGCGCCAATGGACCGCCGGGATTGAAAAGGAAAAGATCAATCCCGACACGCACGACCTGGGCTTCCGGTTCATGTGCAGTTTTGGCAACGCCATCCGGCTGGATCCCGGACCCGATGACGAACGGCGCCGGAATGTCATGGTCGCGGCGGCCGCCACGCTGGCCCGGCGGTTCAATCCGCACGTGGGCTGCCTGATCTCCAACTGGGACCTGCACCCAACCGGCAATTCGGTCCCGGTCATCGTCGACATCATGATGAATCTCGAACTTCTGTTCTGGGCCGCGGAGCACGGCGGACCGGCCGATCTGGCCGCGGTGGCGCGAACGCACGCGACCACCACCGCGCGCGACTTCGTGCGGCCGGACGGGGGCAGCTACCACCTCGTGCGGTACAACCCGGACACCGGCCGGGTGATCGCAAAAGGCACTCTGCAGGGCGCGGGAGCGGAGACCACATGGTCGCGGGGACACGCGTGGGGATTTTACGGCATGGTGATGACGTACCGCTACACGCGGGACCGGCGGTTTCTGGACGTGGCGATGCGACTCGCGGACTATTTCATCGCGCACCTGCCGCCGGAGCGCGTGGGACCGTGGGATTTCCAGTCCGAGATCACGGTCCGGGACGTCTCGGCCACGACCATCGTGGCAGCCGCCCTGTTCGAGATGGTCCGGTACGTCGACGACCCGGCGCTCCGCCGGCATTACGAGGCCGAGGCGGAGGCGATGCTGGCATCGCTCTGCCAGCCGCCCTGGTTTATCACGCGGGCTGACTCGAACTGCCTGCTGGATCACTCCGTCCAGTTTCTTCCGCTCCACAACAACGTGGATGTGCCGGCCATCTTCGCCGACTACTATTTTCTGGAGGCAATCATCCGCTATCGCGCCCTGCGGCTTGCAGGCGGCTAGGGCGTGCGTTCGGACCGCATGATTCAGGCACTTGTCATGCTGAGCGCAGCGAAGCATCCAGTTAACTTCTGTAGCGGGCTCTGACGGTGTCCTGCTGGATTCTTCGCTTCGCTCAGAATGACAATCCGGATCAAGGGGCTCACCAGAGCGCGCGCTTTAAGGCGGCGCGGCCGCCGGGGGCGGCGCTTGGAGGACGCGCGTGCGCACCACCGCCAGCAACTGCCGGAGAACTTCCGGGCGGCTGGGCTCGATATGCCGGCCCTGCGTCCAAAGCAACTCCTTCGGCTCGCTGGCGGCGGCAAAGAGTCGCTCGACGTTGGCGCGCGGCAGCCGCTCGTCGTCAGTGGCGCCGATGATGACGACCGGCCGCGGCGCGATGCGGGGCACCCACCGGGCGGGCTCGAGCGTCGGGCCGTACGACAGCAGAAACAGCAGGTCCGCCGCCCCGGCGCGCAGCCAGCCGTTGGCGATCCGCGAGCGCAGGTTGTGCTCGAACAGGCTGCGGTTGTCCGCGGCGCCGTGGATGAGCCAGACCCGCCGCAAGCGCGGATCCCGCGCGCCGGCCACGGCCGCAAAGGGCACGCCGAGGCTCGCGCCGACGAGTTCCATCCTGGTGCGGTCCACCCACGGCTGTGCGATCAGCCAGTCCAGCGCGAGCGACACGGCGGGTGGCGTGTCGAGCAGGGCGCGCTGGGCGGCGGGAATCGTGCCCAGAATCTGCCGCCAGCCGCGGGGCTTGGCCGGGCCGTGATAAGGGTAGTTGAGCGCGGCCACCACCATCGGCCCGGGATCGCCGACGAGGTCCACGGCGTCGCGCCCGGTCTCGTGTCCGCCCAGGATCACGACCAGGGGCAGGGGCCGCGGCTCTCCGGCGGGCCGCAGCACGCGGAAGTCGACGCTGAGGCCGTTGGTGGCGCTGATGGCCACCGTCTCGGACTGGAAGGGGCTGGTCGGAAAAACATCCGGCGTGACCCGCACCGCGGCGATCGCGGCCCGGCGCCGGGTGAACTCCGCGTCCCTCGGGCGCAGATGGTCGAGCACCCAGAACGCCACGGCGGCCGCCGCCAGCCCCAGCGCGAGCGCCAGCGGCAGCCACCGGCGTCGGCGAACTTTCAGGGCGGGCGTATTCATGGAGCCGGTCGACCGCGGTTAGGCCGGTATTCTTGCGGGTCGAGGCCAAATCCGTCGAACGGAAAGCAGCGCCCGGACGGTCACGCGGTTGGCGGAATAATGCATTCGCGCTCTCGACCGCGGCCCGCACATTCGTTACGCTTTTTCCATGCTCGGAAAGCCCAAGGAACTGGAGGGGGTCCTGCTGGTGGACAAGCCGCGCGGCTGCACGTCGCACGACGTGGTGGGGCGGCTGCGGCGCAAGCTCGCCATGAAGCGCATCGGCCACGCCGGCACGCTTGACCCGATGGCCACCGGCCTGCTCATCATGCTGATCGGCCGGGCCACGCGCGTCTCGCAGTACCTCATCAGCCTCGACAAGGAATACGAGGGCACGATCCAGCTCGGTGTCGTCACCAATTCGCAGGACGCGGACGGGGAGGTGATGGAGACCCGGCCGGTGCCGGCGTTCACCGAGACGGAGGTGCGCGCCGCCCTGCAGACGTTTCTGGGGGACCAGTACCAGACGCCGCCCATGTTCTCGGCCATCAAGGTCGACGGCGTGCCGCTCTACAAGCGGGCGCGCAAGGGCGAGGAGGTCGAGCGCGAGCCGCGGTTCATCCGCGTGGCGAGCTACGAACTGACCCGGTTCGCGCCGCCGCAGCTCGATTTCCGGCTGCGCTGCAGCAAGGGCACCTATGTGCGCACCCTGGCGCACGACCTGGGACAGAAACTCGGCTGCGGCGCGCATCTCAGCGCCCTGCGCCGCACGGCCACGGACAAGTTCCGCATCGAGGCGGCGCTGCCGCTCGACGAGATCGAGCAGCTGCCCGTGGCGGAGATCGAAAAACGGCTGCTGCCCGTGTACGAGGTGGTGCCGAGTTTTGCCGCGTGAGCCAGCCGGCGCAGTTCCCGGGTCTCGAGGAGGTCCGCCTGCCGGCGCGGCCGCTGCACCTCGCCATCGGCATGTTCGATGGCGTGCACCTCGGCCACCAGGCGGTGATCGAGTCGGCCGTCCACTCCGCGCGCCGGTGCGGGGGGCTGGCCGGCGTGCTGACCTTCTGGCCGCACCCCAGCGCGCTGTTCCGGCCGGCCGCGCGCACGCGGATGCTCATGAGTCCGGAGATGAAATACCGGGTGCTGGTCGGGCTCGGGGTCGATGTCGTCATCCAGCAGCCGTTCACGCCGGAGTTCGCCCGGATCGAAGCCGGGGAGTTTCTCCCGCATCTGCGCCGGATGCTGCCGCAGCTGGCGGGCGTCTACGTGGGCGAAAACTGGCGTTTCGGCGCCGGCCGCCGGGGCGACGTCCGCCTCCTCCTCGCCAGCGCCGGGCAACACGGGGTGCCGGTCGTGAGCGTCCCGCGCATCGTCTGCAACGGCGAACCGATCAGCAGCACCCGCGTCCGCGACTGCCTGGAGGCGGGCCGGGTGGAGGAGGCCAACCTGCTCCTCGGCTATTCCTATTTTGCCGAGGGCGAAGTGATTTCCGGTCGGCGGCTGGGGCGCAGCCTGGGCTTTCCCACGCTCAACGTGCCGTGGCAGCCGGAGCTGCAGCCGCGGTTCGGCGTCTATGTCGTGCGCATCGCCGGTGAGACGGAGGCCGCCCGGCCCGGCGTGGCCAACTACGGCCTGCGGCCCACCGTGGCCCCGGCCGGCGGTCCGCTGCTCGAGGTGCACGTGCTGGGCGCGTGCCCGTTCGGCCCCGGCATGCGCGTGACGGTCGATTGGCTCAAGTTTCTCCGGCCGGAGCAAAAGTTCGCCGGCGTGGAGGAGCTCCGCGCCCAGATCGGCCGCGACCGGGCCCTGGCCGAGGCGTACTTCCAGGCGCCGGCGGCGCCGTAGCGCCCCGCGGGCGCGTCACTTTTTTTTCGGATAGCCGACGGTCTGGGCCAAAATGATTTTTTGGTCGGGCCCGAGTTTCAGGGCCTTCGCCAGGGCGTCGCGATCGACCATGCCGCGCACGACGGTGGCCAGGCCCTCGGAGGCGCAGAAAAGATAGACGTTTTCGCCGATGAAACCGGCGAGCGCGCCGTCGAAGGTGAGCCAGTCCTGGCCGGCGCCCGCCTTGACGCGGGCGACGTAGACCAGATTCACGGGCGCGGTGCCGACGTAGGCCTGCCCGCCGGTAAGCGCGCGCAGATCGGCTCCGACCACGGGGAGGAGGCGATGCGTCGGCGCCTCGTACAGGTACGTGCCGCCGGCGAGCGCCACGTAGACATCCATTTCCTGGTGGTTCATCGCCGAGGGCGCGGTGCGTTTGCCGGAGTCGGGGCGGTTCACACCCCAGGCGGCCCACAGCAGGTTCGAGAGCACCTGCGGGGGCAGGGGATCCGGCGCGAAATCGCGCTGCGACTGGCGTTGGTGCAGCGCCTGCAGGAGCGGCATGCCGCCCGTCATTTGCGGCGGGGGCAGGATGACCGGCGACAGCTCCTGCGCGATGGCTGCGCCGCAGAGCGAGATGAATAGACCGAGAACGGTTAGTTTACGCATGGATGGGTCCTCCAAGTGGACCGGATAACAAAACGCCGGCGGCGGGACGAGCTTTCTCGGCGCGACCGCTCCGACCGGTCCCGGTCGGGGCCGCCGCCCGGCGGATCGCCGCCACGGTCTTCCGCCGCTCAGCGAGCGGGCTTGGCGCCGGGCCGCGCCCGGATGCCCACGGCGACCGCGGCGGCTTCGGGCGATTCCCCCGCGGCGATCCGCTGGTGAGCCTGCTGCACCAAGTCAACCGGCGGATCGATGAGCGCCGCAAACTCGTCCAGATTCGCGGGCGCCATCCCGCTCAACACCCGGGAGTCGCCGTTGGTCTGGCGGATCTCGACGCCGGTGGTCAGGGGCGTGGCCTTGCCGCCGCTGTAGGACGTACTCTTGGTGTGCCGGCGCACGAAGAGAATCTGGTCCCAGGGAATCAGGCGGGCGGCGCCCGCACTCGGGCCCATCGCCAGCCCGTCCGCTTCGAGCCGGATGTGGCGGAACGGCCGGCCCTGCCACCAGTCATGCAGGGCGTAGAGGCCGACGAAACCGGTCCCGATCGGAATCCAGACCCAGGCGGTGTCGTAAAAGGGCGGCAGCAACAGCTGCAGCACCCCGATCGCGGCGACGGTGATCGTTAGAAACACCACGGCCAGGGTCGATCCCGACACCTTGCCCGAGTAATCCAGCGGTTCGCCGAAGCGCCGCCGCTGGAACTCGGACAGGCGCGCCGCTTCGCGCGCGAGCCGGAGCATCCGGCTGTCAAAATAATCCAGGATGCGCGTCTGGATGCGCGAGACGCCCGGGCTGAACACATCCCACCCGATTTCCAGTTCCCCGGCCGCGGCCGTGATGATGACCGACTGGAAATGGGGGATGCTGTTCACGCGGTGGGTGAAGGTGCGGCAGCCCCGGAACTCGCCCCAAGGCACGGTG
>CAZAFS010000174.1:0-6532 GCA_964484165.1 uncultured Opitutaceae bacterium
CGGAGCGCCCCTGGTGATTTCGCCTCGCGGCATGATGAGCGACTGGGCGTGGCGGCACCACCGGTGGAAGAAGCGGCTGTCCGCCTGGCTGGTTCATCCCGGCGCCCTGACGTACGCGCGCGGCTGGCACGCCACAAGTGCGGCCGAGGTCGATGACATCCGCCGCTGCGGCTTCCCGCAGCCCGTCTGCGTCGCGGCCAACGGGGTCGAACCGCCGTCAGCTGAGGAGTTGACCCGCGCCCACGAATTCTGGTCACAACTCTGCCCCGCCGTGACGACGCGGCCCGTGGCGCTGTTCTATTCCCGGTTTCATCGCAAGAAGCGGCTGCTCGAACTGCTCGACGTCTGGCTGGCCACGGCGCCCGCGGACTGGCTGCTCCTGGTCGTCGGCATTCCAGAAGAATACGGGGTGACCGACCTGGGCGATTACGCCCGGGATCGCTCCGGCGGGGACCGGATCGCCGTGTTCGATGGCCGGGGGCGTCCGCCGCCTTACGGTGTGGCGTCGCTGTTTCTCCTGCCGTCTCACACGGAGAATTTCGGCCAGGTGATCGCGGAGGCCATGGTCTGGGGCGTGCCGGTACTGGTGACCGACACGACGCCGTGGGCGGATGTTGCCACGCGAAATGCCGGCTGGTGCGTGCCGTGGGCGGGGTACCCGGACGCTTTGCGGGCAGCGCTGGGGGAATCGGCCGACCGGCTGGAACAGCGGGGCGCCTGCGCCCGCGACTGGGTGCTCGGCCGTTTTTCCTGGGCGCAGGCGGCGCGCCCCGTGGAGGAGTTTTACCGCCGGCTGCTCGACCCGACACCATGACCTCGATCATCAGGATCCCGTCAACTCCGCCCCTGCTCGTCGCGCGCCACCACGACGACCGCCCAGGCTGGCGGAGCGGCCGGCTGGAACTCGTGACCTTGATCCATGTGGCCGGCCTGCTGGTTTTCACGACCTGGGATTTTGGCGGCGAAACGGATTTCGCGCAGCTCGCCATCAGCTGGTGGGGCTCGCTCGCCCTCCCCCTCACCATATGGGCGTGCCTGCGTCGCTATGAACGCCGCAAGGGTCTGCCCGCAGCCCTGCAGTGGCTGTGGCCGCTGCTGGGCTTTGACGGCCTGGTTCTCCTCAGCACCCTGAATCCCAGTTTCACCTATTCCCTCATCGGTGGAACCAGAATGCTGGTACTCGGCGGGGCCAAGGCGGGCTGGCCCAGTTCCGCGCTGCCGGCGCTCTCGCTGAAAGCCCTTTGGCAGTTCAACGCCATTTACCTCACCAGCTTCAATCTCGTTTTGGCCGTGATGCGGCGGCGGATTCTCCGGATGCTGCTGTACGTTCTCACGATCAACGCCCTGGTCCTCGGGGTCATGGGCTCGTTTCAAAAACTGGCGGGTGCGCCCGGACTTTACTTTGGCCTGCAGCACTCTCCCAACGACCAGTTCTTTGCCACCTTCATTTACCACAACCACTGGGCGGCATTCATGGTATTGGCGATCGCGACGGCCCTTGGACTCCTTTCTCACCACAGCCGCCAGCATCATCGGGAGAGCCGGCGGCATTCGCCGGTTTTTGCCGGACTGGTTGCCACCCTGTTCATGGCGGCGTCGGTCCCGCTCAGTGGTTCGCGGTCGTGCTCGGCGCTGGTTTTGCTGCTGCTGACGGGTGCCCTCCTGCATTGGCTGTGGCGCCAGCGTGATGCCCGACCGGCCATCGGGAAGTCGCGCGGGTGGTCGATCGGAGTGGCTCTCGCCGTCTTCGTGATCGGACTCGGCAGCATCTATTGGATGGGGCAACCCGTCATCGACGCCCGCATTGCCAAGACCAACTCCCAGCTCAGCGAGCTGCGCCGGCAGCACTCACTCGGCAACCGTGCCCAGCTCTATGCCGATACGTGGTACATGGCACAGCAGAAACCCTGGTTTGGCTGGGGATTGGGCTCCTATGCGACCGTGTTCCGCATCTTCAGCACCGAGCGGGCCGTCGAGCCGTGGTTCGGGCCGCCGTTCTATGCCCAGGCTCATTCGGACTGGCTGCAGGCGCTGGCCGAGGTTGGATTCGTGGGGACCGCGCTGCTCGTGCTCCTGGGCGCGGCGCCCCTTGCCGCCACCCTCCGCCTGGGCCCGCCCCGGTCGGAGGCCGCCTACCTGCTGGCCGGGTGCGGGCTGCTGGTGCTCTACGCCGCGGTGGAGTTTCCCTTTGCCAACCCCGCGGTGCAGGAGACTTTTTGGCTCTGCTACTTCACCGCGTTGCGCTATCACAAGCTCACCGTGTCCAACGTCTGAGGCCCGCCCGGTCATCCGTCGGGGTGCCGGCCCTGAAAGAGGAGCGCAGGCTGCCGGCCTGCCGCGCGCCGGCAGCCGGCGGCGACGATGTGGTCGGGCGGGATTCCAGCTCGATCGACCGTAGGATTGGCGTTACGCCGGACGCCGGGGCGCGGGCGTTCGTCCATCGGTTCGCAAGACTTCGCGCGACGGCGCCATGATGCGCGCCAGGCAATTGCGTCCAACATCGTTGGATCTTTCACTTGGACGCCGATGAACCGCTGCCGGCGGAGTTGCGCGCCAAGTGCTCCGCTTGCTCAGGCGATGAACCGCTCCACGGCCGGCACGTCGCACCGCGCCTGTTGGGGGAGGGCCGGTGGGTTGCCTCATGCCAGGATTATCCGGCGTGGCCGGCGCGCGTCGTCAAGACCCGCGGTTTCGATTTCATCCAAGTGGGCGACAGTCAATGGCGGGAATTGTCAACGCGAGCGAACCTCAATTGCACAAATGGCTCTCCCGGCCTCTCGGTCCAAGGCTTTGCCGGATAATTCACGACACATCACCAGCATGCCGCTGCGGAGCCGGAAGTTTGCTCGCGATGGCTCCGTCCGCTCACGGCGATGGACCCACCGGGCACGTGGCGATGGGCATTCACGGCTGTGATCGCTCGCCGGTGCGTGCAGCCGTGCACCGCGCTGGCGGGGCATTTGTGCCCCGGGATCCGGGCGACTGAGCCCGCCTTGGCCGGCCGCCTCGCCCTTTTGAAGTTTCCATACGCCCGTCCCGCCGCCATGGTTGCCTTCTGGATGTGCTTCCTCATTGGCTTGGCTATCGCCGGCCCCGGCGCTCAGCTTGTCCGGCCGACCTCCCGATCTCCATGACCGCCCCCTGCCCCGTCTCCGTTTTGATCCCCACGCGCAATGAGATCGCCAACATCCGCGGTTGTATCGAGTCGGCGCGGTTCTGCGATGAGATCGTGGTCGTGGATTCGCTGAGCACCGATGGCACCGCGGCGGCGGCCGCGGCGCTGGGCGCCACCGTGGTGGATTTCCGTTGGGACCACCACTATCCGAAGAAAAAGAACTGGGCGCTGGCCCATGTCCCGTGGCGGCACGACTGGGTATTCATACTCGATGCCGACGAACGCATGACGCCCGAGCTGGCCGCCGAATTGCCGCACATCGTCGGGGCGCCCGCGTACGACGGATACTTTGTCAACCGACGCTTTCACTTCATGGGTGGCTGGCTCAGGCATTGCGGCTACTACCCGAGCTGGAATCTTCGCTTCATCCAACACCGCCTCGGACGCTACGAACAACCTGGCCAGAACGCCGATACCGGTTCGGGCGACAACGAGGTGCACGAGCACGTGCGCCTGGCAGGAACCTGCGGCCGCCTGCGGGGCCGGCTCGATCATTACGCCTACCCGACAATCTCGGATTGGGTGGAGAAACACAATCGCTACAGCAATTGGGAGGCGCGGATCGAACTGGATCAACTCAATGCGGGCCAGAGCGAGGCCGGGGCGACGCTGGCCCGAAAACGACGCCTGCGGCAGATCGCCCGCGCCATGCCGTTTCGCCCCACGTCTCGTTTTCTCTATCATTACGTCGTTCGCGCCGGATTTCTGGACGGTTATCGCGGCTACGTGTTCTGTCGCCTGATGGCGTTCTACGAATTCCTCAGCGTGACGAAGGCCCGGGAGATGCGGCGGCAGCGGCCGCCGCATTGACGAAGGCATTACCATGCCGGCCGCCACTGTCCCGCGCATCGTGTTTGTCAACCGCCATTACTGGCCCAGCGAGGCCGCCACGGCTCAGCTGCTCACCGACCTCGCCGAAGGCCTCGCCGGGCGCGGACGGTCCGTGGCGGTGGTGGCCAGCCACGACGGTTCGGTCACGACGTCCTTCGAAGAAGACCGACGCGGCGTGCACATCTCGCGAGTGAGGGCGACCCGCTGGGGGCGCCGGAGTCTCCTGGGCAAGGCTTGCGATTATCTGACTTTTACCCTGGCCTGTCGCCGGGTTTTGCCCCGACGGTTGCAGGAGCGTGACTGGCTGGTGCCCATGACGGACCCGCCGACATTGGCGCTGGTTGCCGCCGCCGCCGGACGACGGACGAACGTCCGGGTGGCTCATTGGATCCAGGACATTCATCCGGAGATCAGCCTGGCCCTCCCGGGCCGTCGAATTCTGAGGCTTCTGAGCATCCCATGGATTCGAAGGCGCGACGCTGCCTGGCGGAGCGCCGAAGCCTGCATCGCCATCAGCCAGGACATGGCCGCAGTCGTAGCGGAACACGGCGTGCCCCCGGCAAAGATCCAGGTGATTCACAACTGGGCACCGGGCGGCGGGGACCTGACGCCGGTGGCGCCCGACCAAAATCCCCTGCGCCGCGAATGGAACGTGGCCGACCAGTTTGTGGTGGCTTACTCGGGCAATCTCGGACGGGTTCATGCCCTCGAACCCGTGCTCGCCGCCGCCGCGCTCCTGCGCGATGACCGCCGCCTGACCTTTCTCTTCATCGGTGACGGACCGCAACGGCCGGCGCTCCAGGCGGCGGTCGCGCAGCGGCGCCTGACGAATGTCCGCTTCCTTCCGCCGCAGCCCCGCGACCGTCTGGCGGAAAGTCTGTCGGTCGGGGACGTCCATCTGGTGACGCTGCGGGCGGGTTGCGAGCGCTTCGTGTATCCCAGCAAGCTTTACGGCGTGCTCGCGGCGGGCCGGCCGATCGTGTTCGTCGGCCCCCCGCGCTGCGAGCTGGCCGAGGCAGTGCGGCGCCGGGGCGCGGGTCTGGTGGCGGACCCCAACGATCCGGGCGCGGTGGCCGCTGCGATCCGCGCGCTCCACGCCGATCCGGCGCGGCGGGAGAAGATGGGGCGCGCCGCCGCCGACTGGTTCCGCGCCACCGGGGGACTGCGGTCGGCGCTCGACGACTGGGAAAAGCTGCTGCATGAACCGCCGCGCCAGACGTGACCCCGCCGGCCCGGTCCCGACGAAGCTTGCCGCGGAGGCGTTCTCCGCCCTAATCGCATTTGCGCCATGAGCGACCGCCGCCTCGTCTCCCTGCTGCTGTTCGCCCTCGATTTCGTGAGCGTGATGGTCGTGTTCCAAGCCGTGAGCTGGCTGCGCGGCGTCGCGGCCGGCACCACGCCGGAGATCGTGCCGCTGCTCGTGCCCTTCGCGGTCGTGTTCCTCGCAGTCTACCTGATCGACGGCTACTCCCCGCGCACCGACATGCTGAGCGTGTCCTACACCAGCCTGCACGTCATCGCGCACGTGACCGGCATGCTCCTCATGTTGTTGGTGACGTTTGTGTTCATCAAGGATCAGTACGCGCTGCAGTCGTCCCGCGCGGTGATCGCGCTGAGCTTCGTTCTGCTCATCCCGGTCACACTGTCCTACCGGCGCTGGCTGACGCTGCGCGTGTGGGCCCGGCGCCAGCAGCGCCCCATCCTTTTTCTCGGCAGCCAGGCCAGCTGCGTCGCGTTCAAGGACACCTGCGCGACCAACCACATGACCCACGAGGTGGTCTTCATCGCGACCGATGCGTCGCGGCACGAGAGCATCGCCCCCATGATCGAGCTGGAGATGCAGGCGGTCTCGGAACTGCCGGCGATTCTGGACAAGCTCGCGTCACGCATCGAGGCGATCGTCTTGCATGAGACCTCCCGCGACCTGCCGCCCGCCGTGTCGGAGAAGCTCATGGAGCTGCATTTTCGCGGCGTGTCGACCTACACGCTGGAGCTGTTTCATGAGGTCTATTGGCGCAAGATCCCGCTCTACCGGCTGAACCAGATCTGGCTGTTTCAGGAGGGATTCCAGATCGCCCGTGATCCGGTGTTCGCCCGGCTCAAGCGGTTGACCGACATCATGCTGGCCCTGCTGGGGCTGGCGGTGTTCTCGCCCCTCCTGTTGCTGTGCGCCCTCGCCGTCTGGCTGGAAGACCGGGGCGCGGTTTTCTTTCTCCAGACGCGCGTCGGAAAGAACCGCGTGCCGTTTCAGATCTACAAGTTTCGCACCATGCGGTCGGACGTCGAGAACGGCGATCCCTACACCCGGCCGGGCGACGTCCGCATCACCCGGGTGGGCCGCCTGCTGCGCGCGGTCCGCCTCGACGAATTCCCCCAGCTCTGGAACGTATTGCACGGCGACATGAGCCTGATCGGTCCGCGGGCCGAATGGGATCGGCTCGTGGCCGACTACGAGCGCCAGATTCCGTGCTACCATTTCCGTCATCTCGTGAAGCCGGGCATCACGGGTTGGGCGCAGGTCAACTA
>CAZAFS010000175.1:0-6528 GCA_964484165.1 uncultured Opitutaceae bacterium
GACGGCCGGCTCTGGTTGCAGCCCGATGGCTCGCTGAACGAGCCGGCGATCGCCCCGTTTGACGCGGCGCTGCGGTGGGCGCAGGCGCGCGGCCTGGGCGTCATCCTCGACATGCATTTCCTGCCGGGCGCCAGCTTCGACCCGGACACCCGGGACAATACCCTCTTCACGAATGAGGCCCTGCTGCAGCGGGTCGCCGAATTCTGGCGGCGGGTGGCCGAGCGTTACGCCGGCGCGGGGCCGTGGCTGCGTTTCGAGCTCCTCAACGAGCCGGTGGCGGAGAACTCGGGCCAGCTCAACGCCTTTGCCCGCCGCATGCTGGCGGCCATCCGCCCGTCGAACCCGACGCGCATCGTCTACCTCACCTCCAACCGGTGGAGCAGCTTCGACACCGTGCCCGAGGTCGACGTGCCCGCGGATCCGTACGTCGCCTTCACTTTTCACTTCTACTCCCCGATGCTTTTCACCCACCAGCGCGCCAGTTGGGCGAAGCTGCCGCCCAACATGCCGGCCGTGCCCTTTCCGGGGCGGGTGCCGGACCTGACCGGCTTCGTGCCCCAGGACCATTTTGCCTGGCTGCCGCCCGGCACGGAGCTGTCCGCGGCCAAGCAGGTCGATCCTCCATTCGCCCGGCTGGCGGCCTGGGCCCAAGCGCACGCCGGTGGGCGTGAAATCCATATCGGCGAATTCGGCGTCTACGTGCCGGCGGACGCCGCCTCGAAACGTCGTTACCTCGCCGCCGTGCGCGCCGCCGCCGAGCGCTACGGCTTCGGCTGGGCCGTGTGGGATTACGACGACAGCTTCGGGGTGCGCGACCGGCGCGGAAATCCGACCCCGGTTCTCGAGGGGCTGTTTCCCAAGTAACGCCGTCCCGCGCCATGAACGCCGCCCCGCTCGCGCCCCCGCCTCCGGCGCTCGTCGGTTGGCGGCGGACGCTGCGCCGCGGCGAGAATCTGCTGGTGATCGTTCCGCTTGCGCTGTCGGTCGTGCTGCCCGTGCTGGAAATCGTCCTGCGGCGCTTTCACACCGGTCTGACCGGCTCGATCATCCTGGTCCAGAATCTCACGCTGCTTATCGGCATGGCCGGTGCGGCGATCGCGGCGCGCGAGGGCCGGTTGCTCTCGTTCTCCACCCTCTCCGGCATTTTGAAGGGCCCGGCCCAATCCGCCGCCCTGGTCGTGAGTAGCGGCGTGGCGGCCGCCGTCAGCGCCGTGCTGGGCGTGGCCAGCTTCCAGTTCCTCCTGTCGGAAAAGCAGGCGGGCGGCCAGCTCGCCTACAATATTCCCGACTGGGTGGTTGAACTGGCCCTGCCGCTCGGCTTCGGTGTCATCGCCCTGCGCCTGCTCTGGCACGCCGCCGGCCGCTGGCCGGGACGCCTGACCGCGCTCCTGCTCGCCGCGGCGATCATCCTTTTCGGCACCTTCACGCCGGTGGCGCCGGAGGACTGCGTGGTGCCCGGCCTCGTGGCGCTGCTCGTCGCCACGATCCTGGGCGCGCCGGTGTTCACCGCCATCGGCGGCGCCGCCCTGATCCTGTTCTGGGGCGACGGATCCCCACTCGCCACGATTCCCCTCAAGCACCATTCGCTCGTCACCAGCTCATCGCTGCCGACCATCCCGCTCTTTACCCTCGCGGGCTATTTCCTCGCCGAGAGCGGCGCGTCGCAGCGGCTGATCCGCGTCTTCCAGGCCCTGCTCGGCTCCCTGCGCGGCGGCCCCGCCATCGTCACCGCCCTGGTGTGCGCGTTCTTCACCTCGTTCACCGGCGCGTCCGGGGTCACGATCCTCGCCCTCGGCGGCCTGCTCATGCCGGTCCTGCGGGCGGCGCGTTATTCCGAGCGGGACGCCCTCGGCCTGCTCACCGGCGCCGGCTCGCTCGGCCTGCTCTTCCCGCCGTGCCTGCCCGTGATCCTGTATGCGATCATCGCCGGCACCACGGTGGCGAATCTGAACGTGGCCAGCGCCGGCGCGAACAGCGTGACGATGGAAAAGATGTTCCTCGGCGGGCTCGGGCCGGGAATCCTGATGGTCGTGCTCACGGCCTGGTGGGGCATCCGCCGGCAACCGCCGGCCGCCGCGGACCAGCCGCCGTTCGACGCCCGGGAGGCGCGCCGGGCGGTCTGGGCGGCCAAATGGGAACTGCTGCTGCCGGTGGTCGCGCTGGCGGCATTGTTCAGCGGCTTCGCCACCCCCATCGAGGCGGCCGCAATCACGGCGGCCTACGCCCTGTTCATCACGACCGTCGTCCACCGCGATCTGCATCCGTTCCGGGATCTGCCGCGCGTCATGACCGAATGCGGCCTGCTGGTCGGTGGCGTGATGCTGATCCTCGGCGTCGCGCTCGGCTTCACCCACTACCTCGTGCTCGCCCAGGTCCCTGACCGGCTCGTCGAGTGGTCGACCCACGCGATCACCTCGAAATGGCTGTTTCTCCTCGGCCTGAACGCCGTGCTCCTGGTGGTGGGCGGGTTGATTGAAATCTATGCCGCCATCGTGGTGATCGTGCCCCTGCTGGTGCCGGTCGGCATCGCCTTCGGCATCGATCCCGTGCATCTCGGCATCATTTTTCTCGCCAACATGGAACTCGGCTTCCTCGCCCCGCCGGTGGGCCTGAACCTGCTGCTTTCCGCCTACCGCTTCAACAAGCCGATGACCGAAGTCATCCGCGCGGTCATCCCGATGCTCCTGGTGCTGCTGGCCGGCGTGCTGTTGATCACCTATTATCCGCCGCTCACGACGTTTCTGCCCGGACTGTTCAAATAGGCGGACTCCCGGCCCCGGCGGCGCCCGGCGTGTCCTTCCCGTTTCAACCCCCGAAAATCCCATGAGTGATCACGTCTGTCCCTGGTGGCTCGGCTACCTGCTGGCGAACCCCGGGCGGAAGCTGCTGCAGAGTCCGGAGAAAATCCTGCGCCCGCACCTTGCGGCGGGCATGTGGGCGCTGGACCTCGGCGCCGGCATGGGCTTCTTCAGCCTGCCGCTGGCGCGGCTGGTGGGAGCCGCCGGCAAGGTGGTGTGCGTCGACCTGCAGGCGAAGATGATCGCCGGCCTCAACCGGCGCGCCGCGCGGGCCGGCCTGGCCCCCCGCATCGAGGCCCGGGTCTGCGCGGCCGATTCGCTGCAGCTCGGCGACCTGGCCTCGCGCCTGGATTTCGCCCTGGCGTTCGCCATGGTTCATGAGGTGCCGGACCCGGAGCGCCTGTTCGCCGAAATCCAGGCCGTGTTGAAACCGGGCGGGCGCCTCCTGGTGTGCGAACCCGTGGGACACGTCACGCCCGATGCCTTCGCGGCCACCGTGGCGCTGGCCCGCCGGGCCGGATTCGAGGTCGTCGCCCGTCCGCGCGTCGCCCTCTCGCACGGCGTATTGCTGGAAAAGGCCCTGGCGCGTTGACCCCGGCGCAATCCCGCTGCCCGGCGCGGGCCCCCACCGGCGGCCCGCGCTCAATGCACGACCATGGCCGTGAACGGCCACACCACCGCCTGCAGGTACACCAGCAGGCCCATCAACACCGCGAGGGCCACGCTGTGGAAGAACACGAAGCGCAGGATGCTGCCCTCGTGGCCGAACCAGTTGGTCGCCGTGCTGGCCACCACGATGCTCTGCGCGTCCACCATCTTGCCCATCACGCCGCCGGAGCTGTTGGCCGCCGCCATGAGCACCGGACTGAAACCGGTCTGCTGCGCGGTGATTTTCTGCAGGCTGCCAAACAGGACGTTTGACGCGGTGTCGGAACCGGTCAGGGCCACCCCGAGCCAGCCGAGCAACGTGCCGAAGAATGGATACAGCCCGCCGGTGCGGGCCATGGCCAGACCGAGCGTCGCGTCGAGCCCGGCGTACCTCGTCACGTTGCCGATCGCGAGCATGCCCGCGATCGTCAGCAGCGAATACCGGAGGCGCCAGATCGTCCGGCCGTAGGTGCGCAGCATCCGGCGCGGCCCGACGCCCATGACCAGGCCCGCCAGGACGGCTGCCGCGAGGATGCCCGTGCCGGTGGCGGAGAAAAAGTTGAAGCTGAACACCGCGGCCTCGGGCCGCGCTTGCGGCGGGGCGACCGGCGGCACGCGTTGCACGACGTTATGCAGATGCGGCACGGGAATCTGCACCGCCGTATTCCGGTCGAGGGCGGCGCGGAAGTGCGGCGTGCCCCACACGAGGAGGAAGACCGTCAGCAGGGCCCACGGCAGCCAGGCCCGCAGCACGTCGCGGCGGCCGGGCCGGGCGCGCGGGGCGCCTCCGGCCACCGGGTCCGTCGGTGGCGGCTCGGTTGCCTCCGCCTCCAATTGCCAGCGCGTCCTGGGCTGCCAGAAGCGCAACAGACCGACCGTGGCGGCCATCGAGCAGGCACCCGACACAATGTCCACCAGCCAGGGACCGTGCAGGTTCGAGACGAGAAACTGCGGCAGCGCGAACGCCAGCCCGGCCGTCAGCGCGGCGGGCCAGACGCCCCGCAGGCCGCGCCAGCCGGCGAACGCGGCGACCACCCAGAACGGAATCAGCAGCGACACGAATGGCAGCTGCCGGCCGACCATGGCGGAAAGCAGATGCACATCCAGGCCGGTCACCTGCTCGAGCGTGGTGATGGGGATGCCCACGGACCCGAAGGCCACCGGCGCGGTGTTCGCGAGCAACGCGAGGCCGGACGCATGCAGCGGTTTGAAGCCGAGCTGGATCAAAATCGCGGCGCAGATCGCCACCGGCGCGCCGAAGCCGGCCATGCCCTCGACAAACGCGCCGAACGAAAACGCGATGAGAATGAGCTGAATGCGCGGATCCGGCGCCACCGTGGCCAGGCTGTCGCGCAGCACCGCGAACAATCCGCGCTCCACCGTCAGTTGATAGAGAAACATGACGTTGAGGATGATCCAGCCGATCGGAAACACCCCGAACGCCGCGCCGTAGACCGTCGCGGCGGCCGCCGTCGCCGCCGGCATCCGGTACATGGCCAGCGCGATGACCAGCGCCACGGCCAGCCCGAGCAGGGCCGACCAGTGGGCGCGGATGCGGAGGACCGCAATCGATCCCAGCAGGACCACGAGCGGAAGGGCCGCCAGCAGCGCCGAAAGCGCCGCATTGTGCAGGGGGTCGTAATTCTGGGTCCAGACCATGCAGCGGATCGCTCAATGCGCCGGCGTCAAAAAACAGGACGCGTCCGCCGGCGTCGAGCCGGAAGCGCCGCCCCGCGTCTCAACTCGCAATCAGACTGGTGCCGGTCATCTCCGGCGGCACGGGCAGACCCATGAGTTGGAGCAGCGTCGGGGCCAGGTCGGCCAGGCGGCCGCCGCTCCGCAGCTTCGTCTTGCCGGCGGCGAACCCCGCGCCGACCACGAACACCTCGACGAGATTGAGCGTGTGCGACGTGTGCGGGGCGTTGTGAACCGGGTCCCACATCTGCTCGCAATTGCCGTGGTCGGCGCAGACGACTGCCGCGCCGCCCATTTTGAGCACCGCCTCGAGCAGCACCCCCGTGCCGAGGTCGGTCGCCTCCACCGCGCGGATGGCCGCGGGCAGCGAACCGGTGTGGCCGACCATGTCGGGGTTGGCGTAGTTGACCACGAGCAGGTCGTACTTGCCCGAGCGAATGGCGTCGCGCGCGGCGACGGTCACGCCCATCGAGGACATGTCCGGCGCCAGGTCGTAGGTGCCGACCTTGGGGCTGGCCACCATCGCCCGGTCCTCGCCGGGGAACGGCTCCTCGCGGTAGTCGTTGAAGAAAAAGGTGACGTGCGGGTACTTCTCCGTCTCCGCGCAGCGGAATTGCTTCAGGCCGCGCGCGGACAGGTAATCGCCGAGAATGTTTTTAATCTTCGGCGGCTTGAGCAGGATGGTCTCGACCGGCAGGCCCTTCTTGTACTCGGTCAGGCCGGCAAAAAACAGGTCGAGCTTCCGGCCGCGGTCGAACTCCTTGAATCCGTTCTCGCAGAACGCGCGGCACAGCTCGCGCGGACGGTCGCCGCGAAAATTGAAAAAGACCACGCTATCGCCGTCGCCGATGACCGCGACCGGCTTGGCATCCGCGCCCGTCACCCACGTCGGCACCACGAACTCGTCGCCCTTTTGCGAGTCGTTGGTCGGCTTGTCATAGTACTGCTGCATGGCGGCGGCGGCGCTGGGCGCGGTGGCGTCGGCCTTCGCGCCGGTGAGCATGGCATAGGCGCGGCTGACGCGCTCCCAGCGGTTGTCGCGATCCATGCTGTAGAAGCGGCCGCAGACGCTGGCCACCCGGCCCACGCCGAGTTCGGCCAGTTTCGCCTCCAGCTGCCGGATGAAACCGAGGCCGCTGGCCGGCGGCGTGTCGCGCCCGTCCATGAAGCCGTGAACGAAGATGTTCTGGGTCACGCCGGCGGCCTTGGCCAGCGCGAGCAGGCCGTAGAGATGCTCGAGCAGGCTGTGCACGCCGGCGTCGGAGGTCAGGCCCATGAAATGCAGCTTCGACCCGCGCTGCTTGACGCGGTCGAGCGCGGCGCGCCACACCGCATTGCCGGCGATCTCGCCGTCGGCGATCGCCTTGGTGATGCGCACGATCTCCTG
>CAZAFS010000176.1:0-6521 GCA_964484165.1 uncultured Opitutaceae bacterium
CCCTGCACGCCCGCGGCTGGCATTTCTACAACTTCATCGGCGCCCACGGCTACCGTCTCATGTGCTCGTGGGACACCCGCGACGCGGACCTCGCCGCGTTCGTCGCCGACCTCAAGGCGGTCGGCACCAAGGTCTGAGCCGGCGCAACCCGGGGCAGGCACGCGGGCTTCGGCCCTCGCCGTTCAGGTTTGTACCCGGCGGCGTTTCCGATAACCTGCCCGCAGTGAGGTGCGATGAGACGCACATGGCCAACAGTACTTTTGAGCGGGCTGCTGGGAACGGCCGCCGGGGTCGCGGCTGAACGCGTCAACCTCATCAAGGTTGAAGGTCCCATCGGCCCGCCCACGGCCGGCTTTATCGCCCGCGCCATTGATCAGGCGGCTGAAAACCAATCCCAGTGTCTCGTCATCCAGCTCGACACGCCCGGGGGCTTGCTCGACTCGACCAAGACCATCGTGCAGAAATTCCTCGGCTCGCCTGTGCCCACCGTCGTGTACGTCGCGCCGGCGGGCGCGACCGCGACCAGCGCGGGCTGCTTCATCACCCTGGCCGCCGACCTCGCCGCCATGGCGCCCGCCACCAGCCTCGGGGCCGCGCACCCCGTGGCGATCGGCGGCAATCCCGTCGGCGGCGAGGAGAAACTCGATGACACGATGAAGCAGAAGCTGGAAAACTACGCCGTCAGCTATATCGAGATCATCGCCGCCCGCCGCAACCGCAACGTCGAATGGGCCAAGTCTTCCGTCAAGGAAAGCGCCTCGATCTCCGCCGAGAAGGCCCTCCAGTTGAAGGTCATTGACCTCATCGCCAAGGACGTGCCCGACCTGCTTGCCCAGATCGACGGCCGCGAGATCGGCGGTCACAAGCTGCAGACCAACGGCGCGCAGGTCATCGAGATCGGCATGTCCGCACGCGAAAGGGTTTTTCAGCTCCTCTGGCGGCCCGAGGTCATGTTCATCCTGATGCTCATCGCCATCTACGGCATCATCGGTGAGCTGAGCAACCCCGGCGCCATTCTGCCCGGCGTGGTGGGCGCCATCGCGCTGATCCTGGCGCTCTACATGGCCGCCATCCTGCCCGTCAGCCTCGCCGGCGTGGCGCTCATCGTCCTGGCCGTCGGGCTGTTCATCACGGACATCTACGCGCCCACCCACGGGGTGCTGACGGTGGGCGGCATCGTGGCGTTCTTCCTCGGCGCGTTGATGCTGTTCGACCGCGCCGATCCCGCGTTCCGCCTGTCGCTCGCGATCATCATCCCGTCCACGGTGGTGACGGCGCTGTTTTTCATCGCCATCGTGGGCGCGGGCCTGCGGGCGCAGCTCCTGCCAGTGCGCGCGGGCCGCGAGACCATGGTGGGCCAAGTGACGCCCGCCCTGGCGCGCATTGACGCGAGTGGCGGCAAGGTGTTCATCGAGGGTGAATACTGGAATGCCGTGAGCGAAACCGTCGTGGAGAAGGGCCAGCCGGTCGAGGTCGTCGGGTTCGACGGGCTGACGTTGAAGGTGAAACCCAAAACCCAATGAGGGAGTGAATCATGCAAGAACCCATCGGCAGAATCTTCAATTTCACCGCCTGGCTGGTGCCAGTGATCATCGTGGCCGCCATCCTGCTGCCCCAGGCCATCCGCATCCTCCGCGAATACGAGCGGGGCGTCATCTTCCGCCTCGGCAAATTGCACCGGCTTGGCGCCAAGGGGCCCGGCCTCATCTTTCTGATCCCCGTCGTGGATCGCATGGTGAGGATGGACCTCCGCGTGGTGACGATCGATGTTGCCAAGCAGGAAATCATGACCCGCGACAACGTGCCGGCGACCGTCGATGCGGTGGTGTATTTCCGCGTCATCGACCCGGTGGCGGCGGTGGTGAAGGTGGAGAATTTCCTGAAGGCCACCTCGCTCATCGCGCAGACCACGCTCCGCAGCGTGCTCGGCCAGGCCCCGCTGGACGACCTGCTGTCGCAACGCGAGTCGATCAACCAGAAGTTGCAGGAAATCATCGACCGGCAGACCGAACCGTGGGGCATCAAGGTGACGGCGGTCGAGGTGAAAGACGTGGCGCTGCCCGACACCATGAAGCGGGCGATGGCCAAGCAGGCCGAGGCCGAACGCGAGCGCCGGGCCAAGATCGTCAATGCCGAGGGCGAATATCAGGCCGCCGAGAAAATGGTCCAGGCCGCCGCGATGATCAGCAAGGAGCCCATCGCGCTGCAACTGCGCTTCCTGCAGACCATGCGCGAAATCTCCAGCGAGCACAACACGACGACGTTCCTGCCGGTGCCGATCGACCTGTTCACGCCCTTCCTGAAGAAGGACGGCGGCGAAAAGCGGTGACGCGGCGGGCGCAGACCACGGGCGGCTGAATCCAGTCAGCCCGCCAGCTCCGCCGCCATGTCCTTGGCGAAGTAGGTCAGGATCATGTCGGCGCCGGCGCGTTTGATGGCCAGCAGCGACTCGCGGCGGCAGCGCGCGAGGTCCAGCCAGCCGAGTTTCGCGGCGGCGTGGAGCTGCGCATACTCCCCCGAAACCTGGTAGGCGGCCACGGGCTTGTGGGTGGCGTTGCGCACCTCGCGGATGATGTCGAGGTACGGGCCGGCGGGCTTCACCATGAGAATGTCCGCGCCTTCCTGCTCATCGAGGGCGATCTCGAGCAGCGCCTCGCGGCGGTTGGCCGGGTTGAGCTGATAGGTGGCCTTGCTGAGCGCCGGCGTGCCGGCGGCCCGGGCGCTGCCCACCGCGTCGCGAAACGGCCCGTAGTAGGCCGAGGCGAACTTGGCCGAATAGGCCATGATGCCGGTGCGGGTGAAGCCCGCGGCATCGAGCGCCCGGCGGATGGCGCCGATGCGGCCGTCCATCATGTCCGACGGCGCCACGAGATCGACGCCCGCGCGGGCGTGCAACAGCGCCATCTGACAGAGAATGCCGACGGTGCGATCATTGTCCACGTCGGAGCCGTCGGTCGTGAGCACGCCGTCGTGGCCGTGGGTGGTGTAGGGATCGAGGGCGAGGTCGGTCATCACCGCCAGCTCCGGCACGGCCTTCTTCACGGCGCGCACGGCGCGGAGCACGAGCGCGTCCGCGCGCAGCGCGGCGGAGCCCTCGGGATCCTTGAATTTCGGATTGATCGACGGAAACAGCGCCACCGCGGGCACGCCGAGCTTGTGCAGCGCGCGGCACTCCCGGGCCAGGTCGGCCAAGTTGAGGCGAAACACGCCCGGCATCGACGGCACCGCCTCGGGGCCGCCGTCCCCATCGATCACGAACAGCGGGGCGATGAAGTTCTGCGGACGCAGCACAGTTTCCTCAGCCAGGGCGCGCAGGCTGGCCGTGCGGCGCAGGCGCCGCAGGCGGTGGGTCAAATCCAACTTGAATTGATCCGGCATATCGGTGTAACTTTCCTGACTTCCGCCATGTTGTTGGTCGCCTCCAGGTTTTGCAATGCTGTCGGAGCTCGGGCCCGCCTGACCGCTCGAACTACGACGTGCTGTAGTTGAGCAATTGCCCGACTGCCGCGCGGTTACCGCGCGTTTGCCAAACCGTTCTTTCCGCGCCAACCTCCACTTTTCCTTTCCGACATGGCCATCCGACTTTTCGACTCCCTCTCGCGGGAGCTCCGCGAACTCCAGCCGTCGCAGCCCGACGGCGTGTTCCGCATGTATTGCTGCGGACCAACCGTCTACGCCCCGGCGCATATCGGCAATTTTCGCACGTTCCTGATCCAGGATGTGCTCCGCCGCCTGCTGGAGCTGGAAATTGGCCCGGACAAGGTGAAGCACGTCCGGAACCTCACCGACGTCGACGACCGCACCATCGCCCAAGCGAAGCGCGAGCAGCGCCCGCTGGCCGAAATCACCCGGCACTGGACCGAGGTATTTCACAACGACTGCCGCGCGCTCAACCTGCTCCCGCCGCACGTGGAGCCGGCCGCCACTGGTCACATTCCCGAGCAGGTCGCGATGATCGATGAGCTGCTCGCAAAGGGTCTGGCCTATGTCGCGTCCGACGGATCGGTGTACTTCAAGATCGCGGCGTTCCCCCGGTACGGCGCGCTTTCGCGCATCAAGGAGCGCGAACTCAAAGCCACCATCACCGCGGCCAGTGACGACCACAAGGACGACGCCAGCGACTTCGCATTGTGGAAGGCTTGGAAGCCCGAGGAGGACGGCGTCGTGAAATGGCCGGGGCCGCGCGGTGCGGCCGCGGGCCGGCCCGGCTGGCACATCGAGTGCAGCGCGATGAGCAAGAAATACCTCGGCGACACGCTCGATCTGCACGCCGGCGGCGAGGACCTGCTCTTTCCGCACCATGAAAACGAGATCGCCCAGAGCGAAGGCTGCACGGGACACCTCTTCTCGCACCACTGGTTCCACAGCAAATTTCTGCTCATGGACGAGAAGAAGATGAGCAAGAGCCTTGGCAACTTCGACACGCTCGCCGACCTCACCGCCAAAGGCTTCTCGCCGATGGCCGTCCGCTACGCCCTGCTCGCCGGCCACCCGCGCAAACAGCTCAATTTCACGCTGGATTCGCTCCATGCCGCGGAGAGCGCCTTGGAGAAACTCCGCCGGACCGCGCGTCTGTTCCTGGCCAAAGGCGCGTGCACGGAAGCGGAATTCGCGAACCATTGGCGCCAGTCGGAGCTCAAGGATTGGACCATCTGGGGCGCGGCGCATGACGCCCTGAAGGAGGACCTCAATATTCCCCAGGCGCTCGGCTCGCTCTTCGACACCGCCGGCCGCCTGGAGCGCGCCGACACGGAAGCGCCCTACCGATTTCAGATCGAGGTCGCGGCCTTGAGCCGGCTGGTCTTTGCCCTCGGTTTCGATCTCTTTGCCGAAAAGCGTGGCGCTCCCGTGCCCGCCGCAATCACCGCCCTCGCCGAGAATCGCTGGGCGGCGAGGCAGGCCAAAGACTTCAAGACCGCCGACGCGTTGCGCGCCAAGCTCGCCGCGGCCGGCTGGGCGATGCTCGACGGCAAGGACGGCTACAAACTCGAACCGCTGAAAAAGACTTCACCTTAAATGTCATCGCGAGCCCCGCGCAGCGGGGCGGGGCGATCCAGCCCCGACCCGGTCGGGGTCCAGCTGGATTGCTTCGTCGCTTCGCTCCTCGCAATAACCTACAATCACCATGGCCATGACTCCACTCGAAGAACTCCGTCACTCCTGTTCGCACGTGCTCGCCACAGCGATGCTGCGTCTCTTCCCCGAGACCAAGCTCGACATCGGCCCGCCGACGGAGACCGGCTTTTATTACGACGTCGACCTCGACCGGAAGCTGACCGCCGAGGATCTGGAGAAGATCGAGGGCGAGATGAAGAAGGTGATCGAGGAGAACCAGCCCTTCACCCGCCGCGAGGTCAGCCGCGAGGAGGCCGTGGAGATCATCAAGAAGATCGGCCAGGAGCGTTACAAGCTCGGCCGCCTCGCGGACATTCCCGAAGCCGAAAAGATCTCGTTCTACCAGAACGGCGAGTTCACCGACCTGTGCGCGGGCACCCATGTCCGCTACACCAAGCAGATCAAGGCCTTCAAGCTGCTCTCCATCGCCGGCTCGTACCACCGCGGCGACGAGCACAACAAGCAGCTCCAGCGGGTCTACGGCACGGCCTTCCCCACCAAGGAGGAGCTGGCCGCCTACCTGACCCAGATCGAGCAGGCGAAGCTCCGCGACCACCGCAAGCTCGGCAAAGACCTCAAGCTGTTCGTGATCGACGACATGGTCGGCCAGGGCCTGGTCCTGTGGGCGCCGGCCGGCGCGGTCGTGCGCCAGGAGCTGCAGACGTTCATCGCGGAGGAGCTGCGCAAGCAGGGCTACCAGCAGGTATTCACGCCCCACATCGGCCGGCTCGAACTCTACCGCACCTCGGGCCATTTCCCCTATTACCGCGACTCGCAGTACCCGCCGATCATCGAGCGCGAGACGCTCGCCGCGCTGGCGCACGAGGGCTGCACCTGCGCCGAGCTCGCCAACCGCCTGGAACAGGGCGCGGTCGACGGCTACCTGCTCAAGCCGATGAACTGCCCGCACCACATCCAGATCTACGCCTCGCAGCCGCGCTCGTACCGCGACCTGCCGGTGCGCCTGGCCGAGTTCGGCACGGTTTACCGCTGGGAGCAGTCGGGCGAGCTCACCGGCATGACTCGCGTGCGCGGCTTCACCCAAGACGACGCCCACCTGTTTTGCACCGAGGAGCAGCTCCCGCAGGAAATCATCGGCTGCCTCTCCCTCGTGAAGATCATCCTCACGACCCTGGGCATGTCCGACTATCGCGTGCGCGTCGGCCTGCGCGACGCCAACGCGACGAAGTACACCGGCGATCCGGCCAACTGGGCCAAGGCCGAGGCCGCGTGCCGCGAGGCGGCGAAGACGCTCGGCGTGCCCTTCACCGAGGAGCCGGGCGAGGCTGCGTTCTACGGCCCGAAGATCGACTTCATCGTCCGGGACGTCATCGGCCGCGAGTGGCAGCTGGGCACGGTGCAGGTGGACTACAACCTGCCGCAGCGCTTCGACCTCGCCTACATCG
>CAZAFS010000177.1:0-6495 GCA_964484165.1 uncultured Opitutaceae bacterium
CCGCGGCTGGAGTCCGATGGCGTTGCGCTCCCGGATCGCAGTTTAGGATGGCCCCGCACTGCCCGGCGCATAAAAAGGATTCATCCAGCTGGCGGCTGGCGCCGGTTCCGCCTGCGCCCCCCGCCGCCCGATCAGCCATGCTTCACCGCTGAGGGTGCATCGCATCTGCATGACCCCGTCCCCTGACGCCGACCGCTCCACGCCGAAATGGCGGAAAGACTGCGCCGCCGCCGTCCTGCGCTTCGTCATGGGCGCCCGTCGCCTGAGGTCCGCGCAGCTGCCGGAGACCGGTCCGGTCGTCTTCTTCGCCAATCACGGCAGCCACTTGGACGCGCCGTTGATCTGGGCCTGCCTGCCGTCGGCCTGGCGCGACCGCACCCGGCCGGTCGCCGCCCGCGATTATTGGGATCGCGGCGCCCTGCGCCGTCATCTGGCGGCCCACGTGCTGCACGCGGTGTTGATCGATCGGCAACGCGTGTCGGTGCGCCACAACCCCCTCGAGGCGCTGCGCGCCGCGCTGGACCGCGGCGACAGCCTGCTGATCTTTCCGGAAGGCACCCGCTCGCCGGATGGACGGCTTCAGCCGTTCAAGAGCGGCCTGTATCATCTGGCTCGCGAACGCCCCACCCTCCCGCTGGTGCCCATCTCCCTCGAAAATCTGAGCCGGATCCTGCCCAAACACGAGCTGCTCCCCGTGCCCTTTGTCGCCAGCCTTTTCGTGGGTCCTCCGCTGCATCTGGCGCCCGACGAGGACAGGGCCGCCTTCCTGGAGCGGGCCCGCTCCGCCATTCTCGCCCTGCAACGACCATGAAACTGCCCTTAGCCCACGACACCTTGTGGCTGGTCGGCGGCACCTACGGCCTGCTGACGATCGCCTCGCTGCTTTCGGCGGCGCTCCGCCGCTGGAAGGATCCGGACCGGCGGAATCCCGTGTGGACCAACATCGTGGCACGCGTCAAGGCGTGGTGGGTCATGGTCCTCATCTTCACGGCCGCGCTCGCCGTCGGCCGGATCGGGACCCTCGTCCTGTTCGCCCTGGTCTCGTTCCTGGCCCTGCGCGAGTTCGTCACGTTGACGCCGACCCGCCACGGCGACCACCACGCGCTCTTCCTGTCCTTCTTCGTGGCGTTGCCGCTCCAATATTTCCTCATCGGCCTCGGCTGGTACGGGCTCTTCAGCATCTTGATCCCGGTCTATGTCTTTGCCCTCTTCCCGATTCGCACCGCCGCGGCCGGGGACACGACCGAGTTTCTCGCCCGCACCGGCAAGCTGCAGTGGGGACTCATGGTGTGCGTCTATTTCGTCAGCCACGGACCCGCCCTGTTGACGCTCGACATACCCGGGTTTGCGGGGCGCAACGCCAACCTGCTGTTTTTCCTCGTCGCCGTGGTCCAGCTCAGCGACGTGTTCCAGTACGTGTGGGGCAAGCTGCTCGGGCGCCACCCGATAGCCCCCACGCTCAGCCCCAACAAGACCCTCGAGGGCTTTGTCGGGGGCACGGCCAGCGCCGCCGCGGTGGGGGCGGGGCTGTGGTGGGCCACGCCGTTTCAGCCCTGGCAGGCGGCCCTGCTCGCCGCAGTCATCACCCTCTTCGGCTTCTTCGGCGGGCTGGTGATGTCGGCCATCAAGCGCGACCGCGGGGTGAAGGATTTCGGCAACCTGATCGCCGGCCACGGCGGCATTCTGGACCGCATCGACTCGCTCTGCTTCGCCGCCCCGCTGTTTTTCCACCTCGTGCGTCAATTCTACACTCCCTGACATGCCCAGCGTCTACGACCTCAAACCCGCGTTCCAAAACCTGCTCCGCCCGGCCGTGCGCGCGCTGGCCCGGCGCGGCGTGACGGCCAACCAGGTGACCGTGACCGCCATGGTTCTGTCCGCCGCGGCCGGAGCCGCGATCGCCGCAAATCCCGCCGACCGCCGGTCGCTGTTCGTCCTGCCGGTGGTGCTCTTCCTGCGGATGGCGCTCAACGCCATCGACGGCATGCTCGCCCGCGAGCACGGCCAGAAGACCAGGCTCGGCGCGATCCTCAATGAACTCGGCGACGTGGGGTCGGACGCGGCGCTCTACCTGCCGCTGGCGCTGGTTCCGGGCTTCGCGGCGGCGCTGGTCGCGCCGATCGCGGTGCTGGCGGGCATGAGCGAACTCACCGGCGTGCTGGTGCAGACCCTCGGAGGCTCGCGCCGTTACGACGGTCCGATGGGCAAGAGCGACCGCGCGTTTGGGTTCGGACTGCTCGGGCTGCTCGGCGGCTGCGGGCTGCCGCTCGTGCCCTGGGTCAACTGGGCCCTGGCCGCGATCCTCCTCCTGCTCGTCCTGACCATCGTCAATCGCGTGCGCCGGGGCCTCGGGGAGGTCGCCGGCAAATGAATCCGGATACGCCTCCGGCCACCAGTGCGGGGCTCGACGCCGGACACCGTCCCGTCTCCCCGCGCTCCTGGGGCGCGGTGGCACTGGTCTGGAGTTTTGCCGAGGCCACCTTCTTTTTCATCGTCGCCGATGTATTTCTTTCGTGGATCGCGCTGCGGAACCGGCGGGCCGCCTGGCGCAGCTGCCTGTGGGCCGCCGCCGGCTCCGTGCTGGGCGGGGCCGTGATGTTCACGCTCGGACGGCTCGACCCCACCGGGGCGCGGGCATTCATCGAAGGCGTGCCGGCGATCTCGCCCGCGCTGGTCGACCAGTCCGCCAGCCTGCTCGCCCGCCAGGGATCGGGGGCCTTGTTCAGCGGCATGGTGACCGGCAGGCCCTACAAAGTCTTTGCCGTGCTGGCGGGGACCAGCGGGCTGTCACTGCCGGGTTTCCTGGCGGCCTCGTTCGCGGCCCGGCTGCTGCGGTTCGGACTGGTCGCCGCCCTCGCCGGCTGGCTCGCCCACGGGCCCTTGCACGCCTGGTCGCAGCGACGCAAGGTGCTGCTGCATCTGACCGTGTGGACGGCGATTTACGCGATCTACTTCGGCTGGTTCGGGTTCTAAACGCCGGCCGGCCGCAGACGATTCCCGAGAGAGCAGCCTTCCGCCTTGCCTTCCACCGCGCCCGGCTGCACGGTGAACCTTTTTCGCCGGCCCAAGGCATGAACCACAACATCCGCAACATCGCCATCATCGCCCACGTCGACCACGGCAAAACCACGCTCGTCGACGAACTGCTCAAGGAGGGCGGCGTCTACCGCGCCAACCAGCAGGTCGAGGAACGCGCGATGGACACCATGGACTTGGAGCGCGAGAAAGGCATCACCATCCGAGCCAAGAACGCCTCCATCCACTGGCACGGCAAGACCATCAACCTCGTGGACACCCCCGGCCACGCCGATTTCGGCGGCGAGGTGGAGCGCTCGCTCAAAATGGTCGACGGCGTGCTGCTGCTGGTCGATGCCTACGACGGACCGCAGGCTCAGACGCGGTTCGTCCTGCGCAAGGCGCTCCAGCATGGCCTGAAGGTCATCATCGTCGTCAACAAGGTCGACCGCGAAAACTCGGATCCTCACGGCACCTATGACAAGGTGCTCGAGCTGTTGCTCGAGCTGAATGCCAACGAGGAGCAGTTCAACGCCCCGGTGGTCTACGGGAGCGGCCGCGAAGGCTACATGGTCCGCAAACCCGGCGAAAAGGGCAGCGACATGACGCCGCTTTTCGAGACGATCCTCGAGCATATCCCGCCGCCCTTCGCGAAGCCCGACGATCCCTTCCGCATGCTCGTCTCCAACATCGACTGGAGCGACTACGTGGGCCGCATCGCCATCGGCAAGGTGCTTTCCGGCCAGGTCGTCACCGGCGACACGGTGTACGTCATCCGCAACCGGGACGGCGGGCGGGTGCGCTGCAAGATCACCAAGGTGGTCGAGTTTACCGGCATCCAGACCAGCGAGTCAGCCGTCGGCGTGGCGGGCAACATCGTGGGCCTCTCCGGCTTCGAGGACATCGACATCGGCGACACCATCGCCGCCGACGAGAATGCCCATGCCCTGCCCTTCTCGGCGATCGACCCGCCGACCATCGAGATGCAGTTCTGCATCAACGACGGGCCGCTCGCCGGTCGCGAGGGCAAGTACGTCACTTCCCGCCAGCTCCGCGAACGCCTGTTCCGCGAGATGAAGTCGAACATCTCCATCAAGGTCGAGGACACGGACACCGCGGGCGTGTTCAACCTGAAGGCCCGCGGCTCGATGCAGATCGCCATCCTGGTCGAGCAGATGCGCCGCGAGGGTTTCGAGATGTTGGTTTCGCGCCCCACGGTCATCACCAAAACCGAGGGCGGAAAGACCCTGGAGCCGTTCGAATCGCTGTGGGTCGAAATCCCCGAAGACTGCCTGGGCGTGGTCATGCAGATTCTGGCCAACCGCAAGGCCCAGATCACCGGCATGCACAAGCACGTCCTGGCCACGACCATCGAGGCGGTGGCCCCGACCCGGGGGCTCATCGGCTTGGAGACCGATCTCATGAACTCCACCAGCGGCCGCGGCGTGATGTCGCACCTGTTCAAGGAATACGCCCCCTGGGCGGGCGAGGTGCTCACCCGGCTCACCGGCACGCTGGTGGCGACCGAGAGTGGCGAGTCCAAGGCCTACGCCCTCGTCAGCATCCAGGAACGCGGCAAGCTCTTCATCGGCGCCGGCGAGCAGGTGTACGAGGGCATGCTGGTCGGCGAGAGCCCGCGCCAGGAGGACATTCCGGTCAACGCCGCCCGCGCCAAGCGGCTGACCAACGTTCGGTCCCAGGGCGAGGGCGTCGCCACCCAGCTTACCCCGCCGGTCCGGCTCTCGATCGAAAAGTCCCTCGAATACATCGCCGCGGACGAGTTCGTCGAAGCCACGCCCAAGTCGCTCCGCCTGCGCAAGCGCATCCTCACCCAGACCGACCGCCGCAAGGCCGGCCGCGCCGGGCGGAAGGCGGAGGCGGCAGCGCCCCGGGCCGATTAATCGGCGCCCGCGAACAGCCGCGCCAGACCCGGATAGGGTCTGAGCGGGATCACCTCGAAGGCGATCGGGCCGTCACGTCACCAGGGTGTGTCTTCAAGATGCGTTGTCATCGCGAGGCCCGCAGAGCGGGCCGGCCTGTCCTCCGTCGCCCTGAGCCGGTCGAAGGGGCGAAGGAGGATGCCGATCCAGGTTCTGAATGGGCAAATGCGCACCTGGATTGCTTCGTCGCCCCGCCGCGGCGGCGGGGCTCCTCGCAATGACATTTTGAAGATACGCCCTACCCTCGGCTCACTTGCCAGGCGGCCCCGACTCGACCTTCAAATCGGCATACCGCAGCTTCCCGCCTTTCCGGACGACTCCGATGCTGAATGCATAGACGGCTCCCTCCGCGGGTTCGCCGTGAAACAGATCCTCGATGCTGTGAATGGCCACGACCACGACTTCCCCCTGTTTCCATTCGAGGGGCGCCGCCGGTTGCTCAGCCAGCCTGACCTTCAGGAAGAACCGGGGATACGGATGCGCGAGAACGAAGCCGGCGGTGGACGGAGTCAGGACGCCCACCTTCACCAGCTCACCGCGGAACGGAGCTCGCGCGGGTGCCGCGGTCTCCTCCGCGGCCACCGGCAGGCTCGACACCAAGAGGCAAACCGCGATCCAGCGGAGCAGATTCGCTTTCACGACCGACACTCTGCCATGCCCGGTTCTCCCGCGCGACCGAAAAACGCGCGCCCCCGCAGCATTGGCAGTTCGGGCCGCCAGCGGCCATCGCCACTCCCTGGCTCCCCCCGCACCTCCTGGGACCACGCCGAGTCGAACGGTACCGCAGGACCCCGGCTGTATGTTCTGACCGACCGCCGCCAGGCCGGGCGCAAGGGCGAGACGCCGCCTCCGGATGCTTGACAGCGCCGGGCATAGCTACAACGTAGCTACATGACCAAGACGGCGAAGCTTTTCACCACTGGCGGCTCGCAGGCCATCCGTCTGCCGAAGGAATTTCGTTTCCCCGGCCCGACTGTCCGTTTGCGTCGCACGAAGCGGGGCGTCTTGGTCACTTCTGATCACGACGATCTCGAGGAACGCCGCCGGCGCTTCATCGCGCTCGCCGGCTCCTGTCCGGATTTGCCCGACGTGCCCCGGCACACGACCCCCGACCTGCCGCGCGATTTGTGATCTTCCTGCCGGATACGAACGCGGTCTCCGCCTACCTTCGCGGTCAGGATGCCGGCTTGGTGGACCGGATGCAGACGGAGTTTCCCCAGTTGCGACTGTCGGTCATTGTTGTGGCTGAACGCGAATTTGGGTTCGTTCACGGCGTGGCCAGCCCTCGCCAGCGGCAGCGTTTCGAGAACGTGCTGAGCCTCGTTCCCGTGGAACCCCTGACGAGGGAGGACGCCTCCCATTATGCGCGCATCCGCTCATTTCTGGAAAAGCGCCGGCAGGGAATCGGCCCGATGGACACCCTCATCGCCGCCCAGGCGCTGCGACTCGGCGCCACGGTCGTCACCCACAACACCCGGGAATTCTCCCGCGTGCCCGGCCTGAAATGCGAGGACTGGCAGTCGATTTGACCCCCGGTCCC